>QGUX01000117.1 GCA_003242275.1 Pseudomonadota bacterium
GTGCGACTGTCCATCGGCCTGGAGCACATCGACGACCTGAAGGAGGACATCGACCAGGCGCTGCAGGCCTCGGCGCGCTGAAGCGCGTCACCGGCGCGGCGGGGACGGACCCGCCGCGCCGGCGGGAACCCTAGAGCCGGCAGTTCCAGGTCAGCCGGCCGTCATCGTCGATGAGGCCGTGCCCGAGCAGCCACAGCCGCGCATCCTCGGCGTCCTCGGCGAACCAGGCGCGCGCCGAGCCGAGCCGGAAGCTGTAACCCCACTCGTCCATGTCCTGGCAGGCGCGCGCGAAGCCGCACTGCGGCAGCTCGCTGGCCAGCAGGATCTGCAGGTAGCACACCCCGCACTCCTCCAGGTCGTCGCCGCCGGCATCGGTGTCGAGGCCGGCGCGCCGCTCCGGCGTCATGCAGATGAAATGCGCCGCCTCGTGCAGCACCGAGTGCAGCGGCGTGTCCGGGCGGGCGTACAGCGTGCTGCCCTTCAGGCCCGCCTCCGAGTCGCCCCAGTAGCTGCCGGGGATCGGTTCGCCGTCGGGCACCATGCGCAGGCCGAGGCCGAAGCGGGCGAGCAGTGCGCCGATGGCGGCGCGGTCCAGGCCTTCCATGCGCAGCATGCGAGGCCCTACAGCGATGCCAGGCGCCGCATCACGACGCTGGCCAGGTCGCGCGCCAGTGCCTCCCGCAGCACGTCCTTCTCGCGTTCCTTGGCGAGCTGGCGGCGCTCGTCGTAACTGAAGATGCGGGTCAGCATGAAGGGCTCGGCCGGCATCAGCGTCTCGCCGCCGCGCCGCACTTCCACCTCCACCTCGTAGACCAGCTCGTAGTCGGTGGGGATGTTGCGGGCGTCCACCGACAGCACCTTCTCGGTGAAGCTGTCGGCCAGGATGCGCACCACGGCGTCCCCGGCGCCGGCCGTGTCGATGAGCCTGGCGCCCGAGCCATCCAGCGAGCGGCGCAGCGCGCGGGTGAAGTCGCTGTGCCGGTCGACCGGCCGCACCTCCACGCGCGAGAGCTCCGGCGGCAGGCCATAGCGTCCCTGGAGCTGGAAGCCGCAGGCGGCCAGCAGCAGCGCGGCCAGCAGTCCCGTTCCCAGCGCGCCCGGCAGTCGAGGCATCACACCACCACGTTGACCAGCTTGTTCTTCACCACGATGACCTTCTTCGGCTCGCGGCCCTCGAAGAAGCGCCGCACGTTGGCGTCGGCCAGCGCGGCGGCGCGCACCACGTCATCGGGCGAGTCCGGGGCCACGCTGACGCGGCCACGCAGCTTGCCGTTGACCTGCACCACCAGCTCGATGGCATCCTGCACCAGCGCGGCCGGATCGGGACGGCGCCACGGCGCGCGCCAGAGCTCGTGGCCCTGTCCCAGCTCGATCCAGAGCTGGTGGCAGATGTGCGGCACGATGGGCGACAGGCACATCACCGCAATCTCCAGCGCCTCCTGGCGCACGGCGCGCGAGGCTGGCGAGGACTCGCCGGCATGCCTGCCGATGGCGTTGAGCAGCTCCATCACGCTGGCCACGGCGGTGTTGAACACGCGGCGGCGGCCGATGTCGTCCTCCACCTTGCCCAGCGTGTGGTGGGCGATGCGGCGCAGCTCGCGGTCGGACGGCGACAGCGTGCCGGCGACGGCGGCCTTCACGTCCGGACCGGCCACCGACCCGCCCGCCGACACATGGTCGTACACCGCCTTCCACAGGCGGCGCAGGAAGCGGTTGGCGCCGACCACGCCCTCGTCGCTCCACTCCAGCGACTGCTCCGGCGGCGCGGTGAACATCATGAACAGGCGCGCGGTGTCGGCGCCGTACTTCTCCACCAGCGCATTCGGGTCCACGCCGTTCAGGCGCGACTTGGACATGGTGCCCATGCCCTCGTAGGTCACCTCCGAGCCGTCGGACTTCAGCGTGGCCTTCGCCTGGCGCGTCACCGGGTCGATCACCAGGTCCACGTCGGCCGGGTTGAAGTACTCGCGCCGCCCCGCCGCGCTGGTACGCACGAAGATGTGGTTCAGCACCATGCCCTGGGTGAGCAGGTTGGCGAAGGGCTCGGGCGTCTTCACCAGGCCCATCTCGTGCATCACGCGCGTCCAGAAGCGCGAGTACAGCAGGTGCAGGATGGCGTGCTCGATGCCGCCGATGTACTGGTCCACGGGCAGCCAGTAATCGGCGCGCTCGTCCACCATGGCGCTGTCGTTGTCCGCGCAGGCATAGCGCAGGAAGTACCAGGACGAGTCCACGAAGGTGTCCATGGTGTCGGTCTCGCGCCGCGCGTCCGCGCCGCACTTCGGGCACTTGCACTGGTAGAACGAGGGCGTCTTCGCCAGCGGGTTGCCGCTGCCATCCGGCACCAGGTCCTCGGGCAGGCGCACCGGCAGGTCCTCGTCGGGCACCGGCACGTCGCCGCACGCCTCGCAGTGGATGATGGGAATCGGACAGCCCCAGTAGCGCTGGCGCGAGATACCCCAGTCGCGCAGGCGGTACTGCACGCGCTTGTTGCCCAGGCCCTTCTTTGACAGCGCCGCGGCAATGGCGTCCACCGCCGCCGCCGATGTGAGGCCGGTGAACTCGCCCGAGTCGACCAGCACGCCGTGCTCGGCATAGGCGTCCTGCCAGGGCGCCTGCACCGTCCCGTACTTGCCGGTGGTGGACGCGATCACGGTACGGATCGGCAGGCCGTATTTCGTCGCGAACTCGAAGTCGCGCTCGTCATGCGCCGGCACGGCCATCACCGCGCCCTCGCCGTAGCCCATCAGCACGTAGTTGGCCACCCACACCGGCAGCTCCTCGCCGGTGAGCGGATGCACCACCGTCAGCCCGGTGGGCATGCCCTTCTTCTCCTGGGTGGCGATGTCCGCCTCCATGGTGCTGCCGCGGCGGCACTCGTCGACGAAGGCGGCGAGTTGCGCATTGCCCCGCGCGGCGGCCAGCGCCACCGGGTGCTCGGCGGCCACGGCCACGTAGGTGGCGCCCATCAGCGTGTCGGCGCGCGTGGTGAACACGCGCAGCGCACCGTCACGGCCCAGCAGGGACTTGATCTTCTCCCCGTAGGGGAAGTCGACCTCGACGCCCTCGCTGCGCCCGATCCAGTTGGCCTGCATGGTGCGCACGCGCTCGGGCCAGCCCGGCAGCTCCTCCAGCGCCGCGCGCAGCTCCTCGGCATAGCGCGTGATCGCCAGGTAGTACATCGGGATCTCGCGCTTCTCCACCAGCGCGCCGGTGCGCCAGCCGCGACCGTCGATAACCTGCTCGTTGGCCAGCACGGTCTGGTCCACCGGGTCCCAGTTGACCGTGCCGGTCTTCTTGTAGGCGATGCCGCGCTCGAGCATGCGCAGGAACAGCCACTGGTTCCACTTGTAGTAGTCCGGGTCGCAGGTGGCCAGCTCGCGGCTCCAGTCGATGGCGAAGCCCAGCGACTTGAGCTGGTTCCTCATGTAGGCGATGTTCTCGCGCGTCCACTTCGCCGGCGGCACGCCATTGGCCATGGCGGCGTTCTCGGCCGGCAGGCCGAAGGCGTCCCAGCCCATGGGCTGCAGCACGTTGCGCCCCTGCATGCGCATGAAGCGCGCCAGCACGTCGCCGATGGTGTAGTTGCGCACATGCCCCATGTGCAGGCGTCCCGACGGATACGGGAACATCGACAGGCAGTAGTACTTCTCGCCGGGGGCGTTCTCGTCGGCGACGAAGGCATTGGCGGCCTGCCAGGCCGCCTGGGCGCTGCCCTCTACGGCAGCCGGGTCGTAGCGTTCTTGCATGCGGGAGCGGTCGGAAAGGGGCCCATAAGGATACATGAGCCCCCGGCCTTCCGGCCCGCCGCGGCAACGGCTACTGGTCCGGCTTGCGGATGGTCAGGTAGCGCGTCTCGCCCTGGCGCTGGACCAGCAGCGCCACGTGGCGCGGGGAATTCTTGATGCGCGCCTCCAGCTCGGCCACGTTCCTCACCGGCGTGCCGCCCACGGCCACGATGATGTCGCCGGGCCTGATGGACTGCGAGGCCGGCTCCTCGACGCGCTCGACCACCAGCCAGCCCTGGGTCTGCATCCGGCGGCGTTCCTCGTCGGTGATCTCGCGCAAGGTCAGCCCCAGCGACGCCTCCTTCGGCGCGGGCGGGGTTGCCTGGCTGCCGTCCTGGCGGCCTTCCAGCGAGGCCGGCACCGTGCCTTCGCGCACCAGCTCGACCACGCGCACCTTCACCTTGTGCAGCTTGCGCTCGCGCCAGATCTCCAGCTCCGTCTCGGTGCCCGGCGCCATGGTCGAGATCATGGTCGGCAGCGAGGAGTTGGACTCCACCGGCCGGCCGTCCACCGACAGGATGATGTCGCCGTTGCGGATCCCGGCCTTGTCGGCGGGACCACCCTTGGATACCTCGCTCACCAGCGCGCCACGCGGCCGGTCGAGCCCGAAGGCTTCCGCCTCGGCCGCGGACACGTTCTGGATCCGCACGCCGATCATGCTGCGCACCACGCGCCCGGTCTTGATGAGCTGCTGGCGCACGTTGTCGGCCACGTCGATCGGGATCGCGAACGACAGGCCCATGTAGCCACCGCTCTGGCTGTAGATCTGCGAGTTGATGCCGATCACCTCGCCCTGCAGGTTGAACAGCGGGCCGCCGGAGTTGCCGGGATTGATGGCCGCGTCGGTCTGGATGAACGGCGGCGGCGCCTCCGGACCGTCGAAGGGCAGGTCACGCGAGGTGGCCGAGATGATGCCGGCGGTCACCGAGTTCTGCATGCCGAAGGGCGAGCCGATGGCCACCACCCACTGGCCGGGCTTGAGCTTGGAAGGATCGCCGATCTTCACCGTGGGCAGGTCCTTGCCGTCGACCTTCAGCACCGCCACGTCGGTGCGCTGGTCGGTGCCCACGACCTTGGCCTCCATTTCGCGCCGGTCCCACAGCGTCACCGTCACCTGCTCGGCGCCCTGGACCACGTGGGCATTGGTCATGATGTAGCCGTCGGGGCTGACGATGAAGCCCGAACCCTCGCCGGGACGGGGCCCGCGCTCGCCCGGATCGATGGGGGGAAAGTCGGGCACGCCGAAGCGGCGGAGGAACTCCTCCAGCGGCGTGGACGGGGCGCCCCGGTCGCCGCGATCGCGCTGCTGCGTGTTGCGCGGTTGCGGACGGGCATCCACGCGCACGTTCACCACGGCCGGACCGTAACGCTCCACCAGGGCGGTGAAATCGGGCAGGCCGGTGACCAGCGGCTGCACCGGCGCGGCGGCGACCGGCGGCGTGGCGACGGCCTGCGCGGCCACCGGCAGCATCGCCGTCCCGACGGCGGGCTCCACCGGCGGCACCGCGGTGGAAGCACTGGGCGAACAGGCGCTCAGGATGGCGCCACCGACCAGCGCCATGAACAGTCTGCCGCTGGCGTTCTTCACGGGCATAACTCTCGGTCCTCCGCAATCCATCGGTTCCAAGGATAGACCCAATCCTGCCGCAAGGTGTTCCTGCCACCGGGGCAGATGAACGAGGTTTAAGGGCGTCAGCGCCCCGCAGCGCGGCCCGCGGCCGGCTGCCATCAGGTGCGGGCCCTGGCCCGGTTTCTCAAGGCCCCGGCCACCGGGAGGGCCAGCAGCAGCAGGGCCAGCACCAGCACGGGCAGGTTGCCGGCGGCCAGGTAGGGGGTGGAGCCCTGCCGGGGCTGGAAGGCACCCCGCAGCACCGTCGGCGTGAACTCCGGCGCCTGGGCCGTGATGCGCCCCCGGGGATCGAGGATGGCCGACACGCCGTCATTGGCGGCGCGCAGCACGTAGCGGCGTGACTCGATGGCCCGCATGCGGGCAATCTGCAGGTGCTGGTAGCGCGCCGGGGAACGGCCGAACCAGGCGTCATTGGTGACCGTGACCACGGCGCCCGAGCTGCGGACCTCGTGCCGCAGCAGCGCCGGGTAGGCGTCCTCGTAGCAGATGTTCGGCGCCAGGCGCACGCCGGCGGCGACGAAGGGCTCCTGGCGGCGCGCACCGCGGGTGAAGTCCGAGTACGGCAGGTTCATCAGCCTGAGCCACCGGCGCACGAAGCCCGGCACCGGGAAGAACTCGCCGAAGGGCACGAGCTGGCGCTTGTCGTAGAAGACCGGCTCCTCGCCCGCCAGCGCCAGCATGGAGTTGTAGTAGCGGTCCTCGCCCGGGTCGTCGGCCGGTTCCACGCGCATCACGCCCATCACCACGTCCGAGCCGCTGCGGTGCGCGTCCGACCACACGGCGCCCACGTAGCCCGCAAGGCGGTTGGCCACTTCCGGCAACGCCGATTCGGGCCACACGATCAGGTCCGCGCCCAGGGCCTCGCGGTGCAGCCGCTCGTAGGTATCGAGGATGTTCTGCTGGTTGGACAGCAGCCACTTCATGTCCTGCGGAATCGCGCCCTGCAGGATGGCCACGCTGCGCGGCGGCCCGGCGGGAGTCGTCCACGGCACCTCGCGCAGCGCCAGGCCGCAGGTCCAGGGCAGCACCAGGGCCACCAGCGCCACCGCGCGTCGCGCCCCCCGCTCCTGCCCCAGCGCCGGCAGCGCGCCAGCGCCCATCAGCAGCGCGAAGCTCACCAGCGGCACGCCGCCCACCGGCGCCAGGCCGGCGAGGAAGGTATCGGTCTGCGAGTAGCCCAGCGACAGCCACGGAAAACCGGTGAGGAACCAGCCGCGCCACCACTCCACCAGCACCCACGCGGCCGGCACCCACAGCAGTCGCCCGGCCAGCGAACCGGGCTCGAGCCAGCGCCGCACCACGTAGCCGAGCAGCGCCTGGTAGGCGGCCATGATGACCACCAGCGCGCCCATCACCGCCAGCGCGATGACGATGGGCGCGCCGCCGAAGCCGCGGATCGAGATGTACAGCCACCACGTGCCGGCGGTGTACAGGCCGATGCCGAACCAGAAACCCAGCCAGGCCCCCTCGCGCGGGGTGGCCGCGCGCGACCACAGCAGCACCAGCAGCGCCGGCGCGAGCAGCGCCAGCCACCACTGGCCGTAGGGGGCATACGCGAACGACAGCGCCACGCCGCCCGCCGCGGCGACCAGGCGCGGCAGCCGGCGCAGGGCGCCGGCGGCGCGCGGCGGAACCGCCTCAGCCACTCTTGCCGTGGGCGGCCACGGCGTCCGGCGCCGCATCGCCGCTGCTTGGGACGGTCACCCGCAGCGCCTCCACGCGCCGGCGGTCGGCGCGCAGCACGCGGAATTCATAGCCGTCGAGCACGGCCGACTCGCCGCGCCGCGGCAGGCGCCCGAAGTGCGCGGTGACCAGGCCCGCGATGGTGTCGTAGTCGTCGTCGGAGAAGTGCGCGCCGAAGTACTCGTTGAACTCCTCGATGCGCGTGGCGCCGCGCACCTGGAACTGGCGCTCGCCCTCGCGGCGGATGTTCTTCTCGTCCTCGGTGTCGAACTCGTCGTCGATCTCGCCGACGATCTGCTCGATCACGTCCTCCATGGTGACCAGGCCCGCCACGCTGCCGTACTCGTCGATGGCGATGGCCATGTGGTTCCTGCCGCTGCGCAGTTCCTTCAGCAGCACGTTGACGCGCTTGGATTCGGGCACGAACAGGGGCTTGCGCATCCACTCGCGCAGCTCGAAGCGCGCGTAGGCACCCAGCGTGTAGAAGCGCAGCAGGTCCTTGGCCAGCAGGATGCCCACCACCTTCTCGCCGTCGGCGTCGAGCACGGGGAAGCGGGAGTGGCCGGAATTGATCGCCACCGACAGGATGCGCTGCGCGGGATCGTCCTCGCGCACGGTGATCATCTCGTTGTGCGGGACCATGATGTCCCGCACCTGCAGGTCGGCCACGTCGAGCACGCCCTCGACCATCGAGAGTGCATCCGAGTCGAGCAGGCCGCGGCTCGCCGCATCCGCCAGCATCTCGCGCAGCGCGGCGCGGTCCTTGGGTGCGGTCAGGCGGCGGATGCGCCGCATCACCGAATTGCGCGTGCTACTGTCGTCTTCCTCGCCCATTGCGTTTTCTCGTGCGGCGCCGGGCCGCCACCTCCGTCACGGTATAGGGATTGCCGAAGCCCAGCTTCCTGAGCACGGCGATCTCGCGCCGCTCCATGCGAGCCGCGTCGGATTCGTTCTCGTGGTCATGGCCGGCCAGGTGCAGCGTGCCGTGCACCACCAGGTGCGCCCAGTGTGCGACCTCGCGCTTGCCCTGGGCGCGCGCCTCCCGCCGCAGCACCGCGGCGCAGATGACCACGTCGCCCAGCGGCTTCGGACGCACCCGTCCGGTGTCCTGCGCCGGGAAGGCCAGCACGTTGGTGGGCCGGTCCTTGCCCCGGTAGCGGCGGTTCAGCACCCGCATGCGCGCCGGCGAGACCACCTGCACCGCCATCTCGTGGCCGGCGCCGCGCGATCCCAGCGCGGCCTCGGCCCAGCGCGCCATCAGCCGCGCCGGCGGCGCCTTGGTGCGCGGGGGAATGCGGCACTCCACGATCAGCGGCGGCCTGGGCCTCATACCGGCGGACTCTGCTCGTAGGCGCGCACGATCCGCTGCACCAGCGGGTGGCGCACCACGTCGCTGGCATCGAAATGGGAGATGGCCACGCCGGCCACGCTGGGCAGCACGTCCAGCGCATGGCGCAGCCCGGACAGCCGGCCGGCGGGCAGGTCGGTCTGGGTCAGGTCGCCGGTGACCACCGCGCGCGAGCCGAAGCCGATGCGCGTCAGGAACATCTTCATCTGCTCCGGCGTGGTGTTCTGCGCCTCGTCGAGGATGATGAAGGACTCGTTCAGCGAGCGGCCGCGCATGAAGGCCAGCGGCGCCACCTCGATGATGTTGCGCTCGATGAATCGCGCCACGCGGTCGAAGCCCATCATCTCGTACAGCGCGTCGTACATGGGCCTGAGGTACGGATCGACCTTCTGCGTCAGGTCGCCGGGCAGGAAGCCCAGCCGCTCGCCCGCCTCCACCGCCGGCCGCACCAGCACGATGCGGCGCACGCGCTCGGAATGCAGCGCTTCCACGGCGCAGGCCACCGCCAGGTAGGTCTTGCCGGTGCCCGCCGGCCCCACGCCGAAGGTGAGGTCATGGCCGTGGATGTTGGCCATGTACTGCTTCTGGTGCTCGCCGCGCGCGCGGATCACCCCGCGCGGCACGCGCGCCGCGTCCTCGCCGGGCAGGGGGATCACCGGTGCGGCGCGCACCGGGCTCCCGCCGCCGCCCTCGACGATCTCGTGCTCGCGCAGGGCAAGGTGCACGTCCGGCAGGTCCACGGCATTGCCGCTGCCGGTGAGCGCGAACAGGTCCTTGAGCACCTGCGCGGCGCCGCTGGCGCCGGTGCCGGCGATGCGGAACTGGTTGCCGCGGCGGCGGATTTCCACGCCCAGGCGCTGCTCCACCAGCTTCAGGTTCTGGTCCAGCGGGCCGCAGAGCGCGGCCAGGCGATGGTTG
The DNA here is from genome assembly GCA_003242275.1 of Pseudomonadota bacterium. The sequence goes on from QGUX01000117.1 coordinate 9,368, forward strand.
TCCTCGGGCAGCAACTCGAACTCCAGCGCCTGCGGCACGGCGGAGTCGCGTTTCTTCACGCCGTGAGCTCCGTGCGCTGCGCGGCGGCCAGCCGCCCGCGCAGGGAATTGTTCAGCGCCTCGGTGATCTCCACGTCGACGAAGCGGTTGACCAGCCGCGCGTCGCCGTCGAAGTTCACCCAGCGGTTGTTCTCGGTGCGGCCGGCCATCTGCCGCGGATTGCGCTTCGACGGCCGCTCCACCAGCACGCGCTGCACCGTGCCCACCATGCGCTCGCTGATGGCGCGCGCCTGCGCGTCGATCTGCGCCTGCAGGCGCACCAGCCGCTCGAGCTTGAGCTCGCGCGGCACGTCGTCGGGGAGCGAGGCGGCCGGCGTGCCGGGACGGCGGCTGTAGATGAAGCTGAAGGACTGGTCGAAGTTGCACTCGGCCACCAGCTCCATGGTCTGCTCGAAGTCGCGCTCGGTCTCGCCCGGGAAGCCGACGATGATGTCGGTGGAGATGCTGATCTCCGGCCGTACCGCACGCAGCCTGCGCAGCTTCTGCTTGAACTCCAGCGCCGTGTAGCCGCGGCGCATCAGCGCCAGGATGCGGTCGGAGCCGGACGAGACCGGCAGGGACGGGGGGCCACAAAGTTGTCGCCGGAGCGACAG
>QGUX01000118.1 GCA_003242275.1 Pseudomonadota bacterium
AAAGAAGCAGTTCGGGGGGCGTCCCCAGGCGCCTGCGGGCGGGCGGGGGGCCGCCGGCCGGGGGGGTGGTGGGGGAGAGGGAGGGGCCCGCCCGCCCCATCCTCACCGGTGGGCGCTGCGCGCTGAACTTCCTGCAGACGCTGTCGGGCACGGCCACGGTCACGCGCCGCTACGTGGCGGCCATGGCGGGCACGAACTGCCAGGTCCTGGACACCCGCAAGACCATCCCCGGCATGCGCCTGGCGCAGAAGTACGCCGTGCGCTGCGGCGGCGGCTCGAACCATCGCCTCGGTCTCCACGACATGGTGCTCATCAAGGAGAACCACATCATCGCCGCCGGCGGCATCGCCGCCGCCGTCGCCGCCGCGCGCGCCACCAGCCCCGGCGTGCCGGTCGAAGTGGAAGTGGAGAACCTCGCGGAGTTCCGCACCGCGCTGGCCGCCGAGCCCGAGGTGATCATGCTGGATGAGTTCAGCCACGAGGACATGCGCACCGCCGTGGCCGAACGCAACGCCTCGGGCAGGGGCACGCGGCTGGAGGTTTCCGGCGGCATCGACCTGTCCACCATCCGCGCCGTGGCCGAGACGGGCGTGGACTACATCTCCGTGGGCGCCCTGACCAAGCACGTCACCGCGGCCGACCTGTCGCTGCGTTTCCAGCCGCTGTAGGGGACTGCGCGGATCCGGTGCCGGGCGGGCGGGCCCGCCGCATCAGATGACCGGCGTCGTCCGCGCCAGGCGGCTCGGCTGCGCGATGCCGTATCCCTGCGCGTAGTCCACCCCGAGGGTGGTCAGGGTACGGATGATCTCCTCGTTCTCGGCGAACTCGGCAATCACCAGCTTGCCGGTCAGGTGCCCGATCTCGGTGATCGAGGCCACCATGGCGCGGTCGATGTTGTCGTCGAGCATGCCGCGCACGAAGCTGCCGTCGATCTTCAGGTAGTCGACCGGGAACTGCTTGAGGTAATTGAACGAGGACAGGCCGGTGCCGAAGTCGTCGAGCGAGAAACGGCAGCCCAGTTCCTTCAGCGCGCGGATGAAGCGGTTGGCCTGCGAGAAGCTGGCCACCGCCGAGGTCTCGGTGATCTCGAAGCAGATCTTCGAGGCGTCGATACCGCTCCTGGCGAACTGCTCGATCACGAAGGGAAGGAACTTGTCGTCGCCGAGGCTCTGGCCCGAGAGGTTGATGGCGCACATGGCCAGCTTCTCGCGCTCGTCGGCCTCGGACACCAGCCAGCGCAGCGTGTTCTCGATCACCCAGCGGTCGATGGCCGGGGTGATGTTGTAGCGCTCGGCGGCGGCGATGAAGTGGTCGGGCGAGACGATCTTGCCGGTCTCATCGCGCATCCGCACCAGGATCTCGTAGTGCTCGCCCTGCTCGACCTGCTGCAGCGGGCGGATGGGCATGCGGAACAGCTCGAAGCGGCCCTCGTCCAGTGCGGCGCTGATGCGCGCGGCCCACTGCGTCTCGCGGCGGCGGCGCATCAGCTCGATGTCGTTCTCGGCGAAGCTGTAGACGCGGTTCCTGCCCTGCTCCTTGGCGGCACCGCAGGCACCCTCGGCGGCCGACAGGATGGAGGCCACGTCCTCGTTGTCGGACGTGATGGGCACCACGCCCACGCTGCAGGAGAGCTTGAACACGCGCTCGTCCCACTCGAAGCGGAAGTTCTTCACCGCGTCGCGCAGCATCTCGGCGGTGCGCAGCGCGTCATCCAGCGAGATTCCCTCGAGCAGCACGCCGAACTCGTCGCCGCCCAGGCGCGAGAGCGTGTCGCGCCAGCGGATCTTCGACTTCAGCAGCGCGCCGATCTGGCCGAGCAGCGTGTCCCCCGCGGTGTGGCCGCAGGAGTCGTTGATCATCTTGAACTGGTCGAGGTCCAGGTGCAGCAGCGCCGAGGCGCCCTCGCCGGCGCGCGCGCTCTGCAGGCAGCGCTCGATGCGGCTCTCGAACTCGCGGCGGTTGACCAGGCCGGTCAGGGTGTCGTGGCTGGCGTGGTAGGAGAGCTTGCGGTTCAATTCGCGCCGCTCGCTGACGTCGTGGAACACCAGCACGGCGCCGACCACGCGGCCGTTGCCGTCACGGATCGGGGCGGCGGTGGAATCCACGTACAGTTCGTTGCCGTCGCGGCGGATCATCAGCACCGGCCGGTTGGACTTGGCCGGGCGCATGCGGCGGATGCAGGCCGTGAGCGGGTTCTCCAGCGGCTCGCAGGTCTCCTCGTGGAAGGCGCGGAACACCTCGTCCACGTTGCGGCCCATGGCGTCCTCGAGCCGCCACCCGGTGAGCTTCTCGGCCACGGGGTTGATGTAGTCGATCACCGAGTCCGCGTCGGTGGTGATCACGCCGTCGCCGATGGCCTGCAGCGTGATCTGGGCGCTCTCCTTCTCGCGGAACAGCGCCTCCTCGTACAACTTGCGCTCGGTGATGTCGAGCTCCACGCCGATCAGCCGCTGCAGGCGACCCTGCTCGTCGAAGCGACCCTTGGCGCGGCTGATCACCCAGCGGTACTCGCCGCTGCAGTGGCGCATGCGGTGCACGCTTTCGAAGATGGGCGTCTCGCCCGCCGCGTGGCGGAACATGGCGTCCTGCACGCGCGAGAGGTCGTCCGGATGCACCATGCCGCGCCAGTCCACCGTCTCGTCGGGCGAGAGGTGCGAGTAGCCCATCATCGCCTTCCAGCGGTCGGAGACGTAGAGCTGCTTGGTCTCGAAGTCGAAGTCCCACAGGCCCTCGTTCGAGGCCGCGTCCAGCAGCTCGGCACGCTCGCCCAGCTCCACCACCCGCTCCTTGAGCGCCAGGCGTTCCAGTCCCGAGGCGATGCTCGAGCCGATCAGCTTCATCAGCAGCCGGACGTCGTAGCCCAGCGGCTCGACCACGATGCAGCGGCCCAGCAGCAGCAGCGCCGCCGGCCTGCCCTGCATGTGCAGCACCATCACGGCGGCGGAACGCAGGCCGAGGTCGGCGAAGCGGGCCGCCTCGGTGCGGCCGGACGCGGCGGCCTCGGCCGTATTGCCGTAGTCGGTGACCCGCAGGGCTTCCAGGCGCGAGGAAAGCCACGGGAACGCCGCCAGCTCCACGCCCGCCAGCGGATCGAGGTCGACCCTGGCGTCGGGATGGCACGCGAGGATGGAGCGCGCCAGTTTCGCGCCGCCCTCGTCGAAGTGCACCAGTGCCACGCAGTCGGAGCCGGAAGCCACGCGCAGCGCCTCGAGCGCGGCCACGATCGCCTCGTCGGCACGCTCCCGGGTGAGGTTCAGCAGGTCGACGACGGCCTTGGTGCACCCCAGGTCGAGGCCCAGTACCGTGTCCTTGTTGCGGGCAAGCCAGGACGGATTGTCGAAGACGTCCGTCAGGGCGCCGGCGTCGAGCGGGGTGGGCTTGCCGACTGAGGACACTTCCGAATCTACTCCCTGGCGTCGCGGTCAGCCGCGCGCGAATACCCTCGAGGACGTTGCAGGATGCCGGCCGATTCTGTCACAGGCCCGGAACATTGCGATACAACATATCGTCCGGACTGAGAAATCCATCCAGCATTCCCGGAAAGTCCCCGGGCTGGCTTGACAGGTCCTCGCTCCGTCCCCAATCGCCACCGGTCGGCGGCGGCGCGTAGCGGATGGCCCGACGGGCATCGCCCTTTGCCACGCATTGCGCGGCGGGTGCGCCCTGTACCAGGTACCACCGGCCGCGGCTGGACTCACCCACCTCGCGCACGCGGGCCGCGGCGGCGAAGCAGGGTTCGAGCATGGCCTCGTTGACCAGCAGCTGCCTGTCTGCCTGCTGCGACAGCCAGGCCGCGGCATCGAAGGCCTCGGCATTTCCCTCGCGGAAGCGGCGATGGCCGAAATTGGTCGTGGGCCGGGTCAGGTGCAGGAGGAAGTGCTCGTGGTAGGCCAGCAGGCCCAGCTCCTGCCGCGGATCGGCCATGGACTCCAGGCGGCGGATGAAGTCACGCGCCGAGCGGTCGCCGTCCATCTGCGGGAATACCCACCAGCCGGCCACCAGCCAGCCCACGGCCAGCGTGCCCGCCAGCGCGAAGTGGGCGCGCCGCGCGCGCAGCGCCACGGCGAGCGCCAGCGCGCAGGTACCCAGCACGACCAGCGGCGCGAAGCCGGCAACGCCGCTGTCCGCCAGCAGCCGGGCGCCCTGCTCCGGACTCACCCACTGGAACCACGCCGCGGCGCCCAGGCACGCCGCCGCCGCCAGCAGCACCAGCGACAGCAGCGCCCACCGCACGCCGCGGCGCGCGAGCAGCCCGGGCAGCCAGGGCCCCGCCGCCAGGGCCAGCATGGGCAGCGCCGACAGGATGTAGATGTCACGCTTGCCGCGGGTGAGCGTGAAGAAGGCCACGTACAGCAGCACGAAGCCCAGCAGCAGCAGCACGCGCGCGTCGCGCGCGCGCAGCGCCGCGGCCCAGCGCGGCACCAGCCACGGCAGCAGCAGCGCCAGCGGCAGCCACAGCGTTGCGATCACCTGCAGGTAGTACCAGGCGGGCTTGAAGTGATGCCAGGGCTCCATGTAGCGCCCCACCGTGTGCGTCACCAGCAGCTCGTGCAGGTACGCGGCCAGCGCCGGGTCACCACGCGCGCGCAGCGCCAGCGGCAGCAGCCACGCGGCAACCACCGCGAGGCCGGCCGCGCCGCTCGCCAGCCACATGGCAGCGGGCTTCTGCCAGCGCACGCCCGGCCAGCCCCGCCACACGGCGAGCAGCCACGGCGCGAGCACCATGTACGAGAAGAACCCGACCACCTTGGTCAGCACACCGAGGCCGGCCGCCACGCCCGCGCCGATGGCCCAGCGCCAGCTGCCGCCGAGCAGCAGCTGGCGCAGCAGGCAGTACAGCGACAGCGTGGTGAAGAACACCAGCAGTGCATCGAGCTGCGCGCGCCGTGCCTGCAGGGTGAACTGCAGCGTGAACAGCAGCACGAGCGCTGCCGCCAGCCCGGCCTGCCGGCTCCACAGCCGGCGCCCGAGGTCGTACACCAGCAGCAGCGTGCCCAGCCCGGCCAGCAGCGATGGCAGCAGGAAGCCGACGCGCTGCGAACCGGTGAGCCAGATGAAGAAGGCCTGCATCCAGAACAGCAGCGGCGGCTTGTCCTGGAAGAAATCGCCGCCCGCCATCGGTACCAGCCAGTTGCCGGTGGCGAGCATGTCCCGGGCGATCAGCACATGCAGAGGCTCGTCCGCCGGCCAGGGATCGCGCAGGCCCAGACCCGCGCCGAACAGCAGCAGGCCGATGCCCAGCAGCAGCACGATGTCGCGGCCGCGCGCACGATCGCTCATCGCAGGGCCTCGCGCGCGCGCCGGTACTGGGCGTGCAGCATCTCCTCCATCCGTCCCTGCCACTGCGAACAGACCTCAGGATCGGACAGCTTCACCTCGCGCCCCACCATCACCGGCTCGCCCACCGCGATGGCGATGCGGCTGAATGGCCAGGGCAGCACGAAATCATCCCACCCGAACCGCCAGGCGCGCGAGGCGGCGAAGGCCAGGGGCAGCAGCGGTCGGCCCGACAGTTGTGCCAGCAACAACCCGCCGGGCTTGAAGCGATGGCGTGGACCGGTGGGTCCATCGGGCGTGATCACCGCAGAAACGCCCTCCTTCACCAATAGCTCGTAGTAGTCGCGCAGCGCCCGCGCGCCGGTGCGCGTGGAGGAGCCGCGGATGACGCGCGCGCCCAGCCGCTGCGCGATCTTCGCCGGCACCTCACCGTCCACCGAGGGGCTGATCAGGAAGCCCGGCACCAGTCCCCGCCCGCGCTGCAGGAGCAGGTAGCGGCCGCAGAACAGCTCATGCTGGTGCCAGTAGCAGGGCAGCAGCGATCCGTGCGCGGCCAGCGCCGCGTCCAGGTGCTCCTGGCCCACCACGCGCACCACGCGGCAGCTCGCCCACCACAGGCGCAGCAGGCCCAGGACCAGCGGTGCGGCAACTACGTAGGCCAGGCGCCGCAGCGGGGTCAGGCGACGCTTGGACTGGCGCTGATCGGGTAGAATTTCGCGCTTCATGAGCTCGTTGCAGACCCTGCCCCCCGAATCCGACCAGCGTTTCGACATCGGCTCCACCGCCGACTCGCTCGATCGCATGCGCACCATCTACGCACAGCTCGGCGACACCTACCGGGTGTATGCGCCGGGCCGTCGCTCGCACACCTGGGTGTTCAACCACCCGGACGCCGTGCGCCGCATCCTGATCCAGAACCACCGCAACTACACCAAGGGCGTGGGTTTCGATCGCATCAAGATCCTGCTGGGCAACGGCATCATAGTGAGCGAAGGTGAGTTCTGGAAGCGCCAGCGGCGCATGATGCAGCCCACCTTCCATCGCCGCATCCTGGCGCAGTTCGACCGCGTGATCGCCTCGGCCAACGACCGGCTGCTGGCCGAGTGGCAGGCCAAGTGCGCCGCCGGCGAGCCGGTCAACGTCACCGACGACATGAGCCGGCTGACGCTCGAGATCGTGCTGCGCGTGCTGTTCGGTGACGACCTGATGTGGATGGAGGCCGAGGCCGGCGAAAACCCGTTCGGCATCTTCACCGAGGAGCCCGCGAGGGACCTGAAGTTCGCCTACCGCTTCCGCAAGCTCACCACGCTGATCGGCCGCTGCGTGGCGCGGCGGCGCGGGATGGGCTCGGGCCCGGCCGGCGACTCGCCCGACTACGTCTCGCTGCTGCTCAACGCCCGCGACAAGGAAACCGGCGAGGGCATGAGCGACCGGGAGATCATCGACGAGCTCACCACGCTGATCGTGGCCGGCCACGAAACCACCGCCAGCGCGCTGAACTGGACCTGGTACCTGCTCGGCGAGCATCCGGAAGTCGAGGCGAAGCTGCACGCCGAGATCGACGCCAGCCCCGAGGCCGAGGTGCCCTCGCTGCAGGCCATGGAGGCGCTGCCCTACTCCAACATGGTGATCCGCGAGGCCATGCGCCTGTATCCGCCGGTGTGGGTGATCTCCCGCCGCACCATCGAGGAGGACGTCCTGTCCGGCTACACCGTGCCGCCGGGCACCGACGTGTTCTTCAGCCCCTACTTCGTGCACCGCCACCCGGAGTTCTGGCGCGACCCGGAAGAGTTCATCCCCGAGCGCTTCGCGCCCGAGGAGGAGGACGCCCGCCCGCGCCTGACCTACCTGCCCTTCTCGGCCGGTGCCCACCACTGCATCGGCGAGACGCTGGCCATCTACGAGATGCTGGTGCACCTGAACCGCTTCGCGCGCCGCTTCAGCCTGCGGCGCATCGACGACGGCCCGGTGGAACTGGAAGCGGCCATCAACCTGCGCGCCACGCGGCCCTTCATCATGAAGCTCACTGCCAGGTAATCCCCCGATGACCATCACCACGCTGAACGAGCTGATGGCGGCCAACGCCGGCGCCGACCGCGGCATCACCTACCATGCCGGCGAGGGTTCCTCCCGCCGCGTCACCTACGGCGAGCTGCGCACGCGCGCGCTGGCCATGCTGCACCACCTGCAGCAGCTCGGCGCGCGCCCCGGCGACAAGCTGATCCTGCTGCTGAACAACAACGAGCAGTTCATCGATGCCTTCTGGGGCGCGGTGCTCGGCGGCATCGTGCCCGTGCCGGTGGCCGTGGGCATCAGCGACGAGCACCGCCACAAGGTGCTGCGCATCGCGCGCAAGCTGCGCACGCCCTTCATCTTCACCGACCGCAAGACACTGGAGCGCATCGGGCAGTTCGCCGCCGGCGTCGGCGGCGAGGAAGCGACGGTATTCCAGGCACTCAGGCCACGCGCCCTGCTGGCCGAGGACGTGAACCTCTCCGGCCCTGCCGGGACCGAACACGCCAGCCGCCCGGAGGACATCGCCTTCATCCAGTTCTCCTCGGGCTCCACCAGCGATCCCAAGGGCGTGGTGCTCACGCATGCCAACCTGATCGCCCATGGCAAGGCGGTCACGCAGGTGGCCGGCTTCAACGACCGCGACGTGAGCCTGTCCTGGATGCCGCTCACCCACGACATGGGCCTGATCGGCTTCCACCTGGTGATGTTCCACAACCGCGTCGAGATGCACCTGATGCCCACGGAGCTGTTCGTGCGGCGTCCGCTGCTGTGGCTCACGCTGGCCTCCGACGTGCGCGCCACCATCCTGTGTTCGCCGAACTTCGGCTACCGGCACTACCTGAAGGTGCTGGGCGAGCGCTCGCCGGGCAACCTCGATCTCTCCTCCGTGCGGCTGATCTTCAATGGCGCCGAACCGATCTCGCTGGAGCTGTGCGAGGAGTTCATGGCGCGGCTGGAGGGACTGGGACTTGCGCGCCAGGCCATGTACCCGGTGTACGGCCTTGCCGAGGCCTCGCTGGCGGTGAGCTTTCCGCCGCCGGGCCGGGAGTGGCGCGCGATGTGGCTCGACCGCCACCGCCTGGGCGTGGGCGAGGCGGCGCAGCGGCTCACGCCGCCGGGACGCGACGCCGTGGCCTTCCTGTCGGTGGGCACGGCGATCCCGGGCTGCCAGGTCCGCATCGCCGGCAACGACGACGCCCCGCTGCCCGAGGGCGTGGTGGGCCACATCCAGATCCGCGGCGACAATGTCACCGTCGGCTACTTCGAGGAGCCGGAACTCAACGCCGCCACCTTCACCGCCGATGGCTGGCTGCGCACCGGCGACCTCGGCCTCATCGAGGGCGGCGAGCTGTTCATCACCGGCCGCGCGAAGGAGATCATCTTCGTCAACGGCCAGAACTACTACCCGCACGATCTGGAGAACATCGTCATCCGTGCGGCGGACCTGGAGCTCGGCAAGGTGGTGGTGGCCGGCGTGCGCCCGCCCGGCGCCGAAACCGACCAGCTCACGGTGTTCGTGCTCCATCGCGGCGAGGCGCGCGAGTTCGCGCCCATCGCCGCCGCGGTGTCGAGGGCCATCAACGAACAGGCCGGGCTCGAGGTGGCGCAGGTGGTGCCGGTCAAGCGCATTCCCAAGACCACCAGCGGCAAGATCCAGCGCCACCTGCTCGAGCAGCAGCTCGTTGACGGCGAGTTCGCGGCCGAGCTCGCCGAGGTGGCACGGCACACGGGCGGCCTGATGCCCGGAGAAAGCACCTCCAGCGACTCCATCGAGGCGCGGCTGCTCAACATCTGCAACACCGTGCTGGCGCCCCGCAAGGTCGGTGCGGACGACAACCTGTTCGAGATCGGCGCCAGCTCACTGAAGCTGATCGAGATCCACGAGCAGGTGGACCGCGACTACCCGGGCCTGGTGGACCTGACCGAGCTGTTCGACCATCCCACGCCGGCGATGCTCGCCGCGCACCTCTCCGAGCGGCTGGGCAAAGGCGGCTGATCAGGCGGGCCGCTGCTGCTTCCAGCGGCGGTGGCCCCAGGTCCACTCCTCCGGGTGGGCGAGCACGTCGCGCTCCACCAGGGCCGCGTAGCGGGCGGTGAATTCGCCGGGCGCGAGCCGCTCGTGGGCCTCCGCGAGCAGGTGGCAGCGCGCCTCGTAATGGCCCCGCTTCAGGCGCCGCATCGACACGTACACCGCCGCATAGCGCGTGGCGCGCGCCATCTGCTCGGGCCCGAGGTAGAAGGCCGTGTCGCGTCCGAGGAAGGTCAGCCAGTGCTGGTGCTCGCTGGTGCGCGGCGCCTGGTCGGCCAGCATCGCGATCACGCGCACTTCATGGCGCCGCTGCAGGAGGTCCGCCAGCAGCTGCTTGGCCGGGACGAGGTTCACGCCCCAGCGGCTGCGCAGCGCCACCATGGCGCGATGGGCGGACGCGGACTTCAGCGGCTTGTAGGCGGCATCGAACGGGAATCCGAGGGAGCACGCCACCGCGTACATCCCCCAGTCCCAGTTCGACTGGTGCGCGCCCAGCAGCAGCACCGGCCGGCCGGCTGCGAGCCGGTCGCGCAGCAGCTCGAAGCCGCGCAGTTCCACCCGCCGCGGCAATGGCCCGGCGGCCATTGGACACCCCGCACCAGGTCCGCCCCAGGCTCGTGCGAATGGCGGAGTTTTCCGGCGGCCACGCGCGCAACTGCC
>QGUX01000119.1 GCA_003242275.1 Pseudomonadota bacterium
ACCTTGTCCTGCGTGGTGATGAACTCGAGCAGCACCGCCTTGCCCTCCTTCGTGGCCTGGATGCCGTTGGCCAGCGCGTGCGCGATCTGGCCGGGCTCGGTGATGCGCTCGGAGTAGCCGCCGAAGGCGCGCGCGAACTCGTGGTAGTTGCCCGTGATGTCGGTGGTGCCGTACTTGTGGCGCGAGAGCTCCATGGCCTCGAACTCCATCGCCATCGAGAAGTTGTTGAACAGGATGGACATGATCGGGATCTGGCAGCGCACGCAGGTCTCGAAGTCCATGCCGGTCATGCCGATGGCGGCATCGCCCCACATGTTGATGCACAGCGCCTCCGGCCGCGCCAGCTTGGCGCCCATGGCCAGGCCCAGGCCATAGCCGAGCTGCGTGCTCTTGCCCCAGCCGATGTAGGACAGCGGCGTCACCGACTTCCAGAACGGCGAGAGCTCGTCGCGCGGGCTGCCGGCGTCGTGCGTGATGATGGTGTTGGACACGTCGGCGATGTGCATCAGGTCCCAGATCACGCGGTAGGGCGACAGGGGCCTGGCCTCGCTGGTCAGGCGCGGCATCCACTCGGCCATCCACGGGTCATTCACGCGCCTGATCTCGGCCTGGACCTGCTTGGTCAGGCCGCGCGGCTTCTTCAGCCGGTCCTTGAGCGCCTCGTGCAGCATGGCCAGCGCCAGCTTCGAGTCGCCCAGCAGCGCATGCTTCGCCGGGATGTTCTTGTTGATGTCGTATTCGTGGTTGGTGTTGTGGATGAAGGTCTTGCCCTGCGTCGGGAAGCGGATGCCGAAGCCGGTGGCGGTGAAGCTGGCGCCGGCGCCGAACACCACGTCGGCCGTCTGCACCCAGTGCGACACCGCGTTCGACATGGTCGGGCCGCCCGAGCCCAGCGCCAGGGGATGGGTCTCGGGGAAGGCGCTCTTGCCCTCCAGGCTCGTGCACACCGGCGCCTCCAGCAGCTCGGCCACGGCCTTCAGTTCATCCCAGGCCTTGGCGTAGTGGATGCCCTGCCCCGCGTAGATCAGCGGCTTCTTCGCCGCGATCAGTTCGGCGGCGGCGCGGTCCACGTCGGCCGGATCAGGCGCGAAGCGGATGCGGCGGGTCGGCTCGTAGTCGAGGTCGGCGAGCTCGCCCGGCACCTCGTTGCGCCAGATGCCGGCCAGCTCCAGCAGCACCGGCCCGGGACGGCCGTTGCGGGCGATGGAAAACGCACGGCGCAGCGCCGGCACGATGTCGCGCGGGTTGCTGACGATCTCGGCGTGCTTGGTGACGTGCTGGAAGTTCAGCGTGGCATTGAAGGCGGGCTTGATGAAGCTGCCGCCGCCACTGGGGAACACCACCAGCGGCACGCCCTCGGACCAGGCCTGCGCCACGGCGCCGAAGGCGTTCTCGATGCCCGGGCCTTCCTGGCAGGCGAACACGCCCACCGAGTCGCCCGAGGTCAGGCGCGAGATGGCATCGGCCATGTGCACGCCCACGCGCTCCTGGCGCACGACGATGGGGCGGATGTCGGCGGCGGCCGCGAACTCCGTCAGCGGATTGAGCGGATAGGTCAGGAGGACCTTCACGCCCTCACGCTTCATGACCTCAGCGACGATCTGGCCGACTTGCATTGATTTTCCCCCGCAGGTTCGTTGGCCCGCATTCTAAAGGCTCGAAGGGCGATAGATACCCCTTCCCGCCGCCTCCACGATGACGGCGGGCGCCACCGGCTGCTTCGACAGGCGAATGGGAAACCCGCGGCGGTCAAGGGGTTGGCGGCCCCGACCCTGTCCTGCCACACTCCGGCCCCTTGACCGGACGGGACGGGGAGCAGAACAACAATGTACGCCAAGCTGTTGGGTATCGGACTGGCCGTGGTCGGTGGCTTTGCGATGGCGGGCATCGCATTGCAGCGGGACGAGCCCATCAACTCCCTGTGGATCGTGACCGCGGCCATCTGCGTGTACATCCTGGGCTACCGCTTCTACGCCAAGTGGATCGAGACCCGGGTGTTCGTGGCCGACCGCACCCGCGCCACCCCGGCCGAGCGGCTGAACAATGGCCGCGACTTCGTGCCCACCCACCGCTGGGTGCTGTTCGGCCACCACTTCGCCGCCATCGCCGGCGCCGGCCCGCTGGTGGGCCCGACGCTGGCCATGCAGTTCGGCTACCTGCCGGGCACGCTGTGGCTGCTGGTGGGCGCGGTGCTGGGCGGCTGCGTGCAGGACATGACCATCCTGTTCCTCTCCACCCGCAGGAACGGCAAGAGCCTGGGACAGATGGCGCGCGATGAGCTGGGACTGGTGGGCGGCGTGGCCGCCACCCTCGGCACGCTGGCCATCGTGGTGATCATCATCGCGGTGCTGGGCCTGGTGGTGGTCAAGGCCATGCAGCACAGCCCCTGGGCGACCTTCACGGTGTTCGCCACCATACCCATCGCCATCCTGGTCGGCGTCTACATGCGCAACTGGCGGCCGGGCAAGGTGCTGGAGGGCTCGCTGATCGGGCTGGTGCTGCTGATCCTGGCGGTGGCCCTCGGCGGCACCATCCAGGGCCACGCCACGCTGGGGCCGATGTTCAACTGGGACGGCGTGTCGCTGGCCGGCTTCGTGATCGGCTACGGCTGGGTGGCGGCCATCCTGCCGGTGTGGGTGCTGCTGGCGCCGCGCGACTACATCTCCACCTTCCTGAAGATCTCGGTGGTGGTGCTGCTGGCGGTGGCCATCATCTTCACCGCGCCCACCATCAAGATGCCGGCGCTGACGCACTTCGCCGACGGCACCGGCCCGATCTTCGCCGGCAAGATCTTCCCGTTCGTGTTCATCACCATCGCCTGCGGCGCGCTGTCGGGCTTCCACGCGCTGGTCTCCAGCGGCACCACGCCCAAGATGGTGGCCAACGAGGGCGACGTGCGGCTGGCCGGCTACGGCAGCATGGCCATCGAGTCCTTCGTGGGCATCATGGCGGTGATCGCCGCCACGCTGCTGGACCCGGGCGTGTACTTCGCCATCAACACGGGCCTCGGCGCCGTGGGCGGCACGCCGGAGGCGGCCGCGGCCACCATTTCGGGCTGGGGTCCCACCTACGCCGTGACGGTGGAGCAGATGAACCAGCTCGCCGCCGCCATGGGCGAGAACACGCTGTTCGCGCGCACGGGCGGGGCGCCGTCGCTGGCGGTGGGCATGGCCAGCATCTTCAGCAGCGCCTTCGGCCAGGGGCTGATCGCCATCTGGTACCACTTCGCCATCATGTTCGAGGCCATCTTCATCCTGACCACGGTGGATGCCGGCACGCGCGCGGCGCGCTTCCTGCTGCAGGACACGCTGGGACAGGTGTGGGCGCCGCTGGGACGCACCTCCTGGTATCCGTCGGTGCTGGTGTCCTCGACGCTGATCGTGGCCGCCTGGGGCTACTTCCTGTACGTGGGCGTGGTCGACCCCAACGGCGGCATCAACATCCTCTGGCCGCTGTTCGGCATCGCCAACCAGATGCTGGCGGCCATCGCCCTGTCGGTGGCCACGGGCCTGCTGATCAAGGGCGGCAAGCTGCGTTACGCGTGGGTGACCGCCCTGCCGCTGGCGTGGATCGCCATCGTCACCACCACGGCGGCGCTGCAGAAGATCTTCAGCGCCGATCCCAGGCTGGGCTTCTTCGCCGGCGCGGACCAGCTCTCGGCGCAGCTGCTGGCCGGCGAGCTGCCGGCCGAACGCGCGGCGGTGGCCCCGACGCTGATCTTCAACCAGCGCCTCGACGGCTGGCTGACGGTGCTGTTCCTGCTGATCATGTGGGTGGTCATCGTCGAAATGGTGCGCATCAGCGCCCGCTTCCTCGCCGGCAAGCCGGTACCGCCCAGCGCGGAGACGCCCTACGTGGCCACCCGGCTGGACGCCACGGCACTGCCGAAGTCACACTGAAGGCCATGGGCATCCCTCGCGGCAGCGGCAATCCGGTGCGGCAGTTCCTCTCCTCGGGGCTGTCGCTGCTGCGCGGGGTCACCGGCGATGACGCGTACGAGAAGTACCTGGCCCACATGCGCACCAACGAACCGGATGCGGTGCCGATGAGCGAGAGGGAGTTCTTCCGCGCGCAGATGGAACGCAAGTGGAGCTGCATCAACGGCTGCTGCTGACCCCTGTCCTGCTCGCCGCCCTCGCGGTGGCCGGGCCGCAGTGCCGTGCCGCATCCGCCCCCTCCGCCGCTGCCGCCGCTCCGCCAGGCTTCACCCGCCTCGCCGCCCTCACCGCGCAGGGCGCGCGCGTCAGCGCGCTGGTGTGGGACCTCGAAGCCGACCGGGTGGTGGCCTCGCTGGCGCCCGATGAGCGACTGACCCCGGCCTCGCTCTCCAAGATCGTCACCGCCGGGGCGGCCCTGGCCGCCTGGCCGCCGGACCACACCTTCGCCACCGAGCTGCGCGCGGCGCGCGCGCCGAAGGATGGCGTCGTCGAAGGTGACCTCGTGCTGCGCGGCGGCGGGGATGCCACGCTGGACGAGACCACGCTGTGGGCCCTGGCCGCGCAGCTGCGCAGCGCCGGCGTCACGCGCGTGCGCGGGCGGGTACTGGTGGAGCGCGCGCCCTTCGGCGACCTGGGCTGCGACACCGTGGACCGCTGCGCCAGCCTGAGGCGCACGTCCCGCGCCTACAACGCCGCCCCCAGCGCCATCGGCGTCAATTACGGCAGCTGGTGCGTGTTGGTGCGCGCGCCCGCGGGCGCGACGCGCGCGCAGGTGACCGGCTGCGCCAGCGGTCCCCTGCCCATCCCGCTCACCGGCAGTGTGCAGGTCAGCCGCGGCGGCCCCGCCCTGTCGGTCGAGCGCAGCACCGACGGCAACGGCGATCGCATCACCGTGGGCGGCAGCATCGAGCCGGGCGGCGAGCGCATGGTGCACCGGGCGATGTCCGATCCGGTGGCGGGCACCGGCCTGCTGCTGCGTTCCATCCTCGGCCAGGCCGGCATCGGCGTGGAAGGCGGCGTGGAGACGACGCTGTACGCCGCCGGGCAGGACGCGTGGCTGATCGCGCGCGTGGAGAGCATCCCGCTGCAGGAGCAGGTCGGCCGCATGATGCGCTGGTCGAACAACTACATCGCCGACGTGCTGACGATGAACATCGCACACGCGGCGCGCGGCACGGCGCCGGCATCGCTGGCGGATGCCTCGCGGGAGCTGGCGGCCTTCGTGGCGCGCTCGAATCCCGGCGCGGACGGCGCGGGACTGGTGATCGAGAGCGGCAGCGGCCTGACCACCAGCAACCGCCTCTCCGCCCGCGACCTGGTCGGCGTGCTGCGCCACTCGTTCCACGACACGCGGCGCTTTCCCGCCTTCTACGGCACCTTCGTCGTGCCGCGGGATGCCTCGTTCGCCCACCTGAGGCGCGGCGGCCCGGACTGGCTCGACCGCGTGGCACTGAAGACCGGCACGCTGACGCAGCCGGTGTCCGTGTACGGCATCGCCGGCTACCTGCGCAAGCGCACCGGCGGTTTCATGGCCTTCGCCGTGATCGTCAATGGCGGCGGGCCGTTGCGCCAGCTCGCGCAGGACACGGCACTGGGCGCGGCGCGCGCCGACCTCGAGGCCATCCTGGCCCGGCATTGAGAAGAGGAAACCGATCATGCACGCATTCCAGCGCATCCTGTTTGCCAGCCTCGGCACCGGTGACGAAACGCCCGCGCTGGCCGAGGCACTGAACCTGGCGCGCGCCTGCGGCGCCCGGCTCGACGCGCTGCTGCTGTGCCCGCGCTTCCCGCCGGAACTGGCCGCGTACCGGCAGCGCTTCGAGACAGCCCTGGTCGAACAGCTGCAATCGCGCATCGGCGCCGCGCGCCGCGCCACCGGCATCGACCTGCCCGTGAGCATCGGACTGGAAAGCGGCGGCCGGCCGGCGCTCGCCATCATCCAGCACGTGCTGCGCGAGGGGCATGGACTGGTCATCAAGCAGGCCGAGGCCGGGGATGACGGGGCGGGCCTGCGGGCCGTGGACATGGAACTGCTGCGCAAGTGCCCGGCCGCGGTGTGGCTGTCCCGCCCGGGCGCCGGTCCGCAGGGCGCGCGGCGGACCGCGGTGGCGGTGGATGCACTGGAGACGGAACCGGCCGCTCGCGGCCTGTCGCTGCGCCTGCTGGAGGTGGCGCACGGACTGGCCGCCTCGCGCGGCGGCGCGCTCGACGTGCTGTCCTGCTGGGACTACGAGTACGAGCAGTACCTGCGCGACAATCCGTGGATCAAGGTCCCGGAGCAGGAACTCGCGGCGGCCGTGGCGCGCGCCCGCGACACCCACCGCGCGGCGCTGGATGCGCTGCTCGGGGAGGCGGGCGTGGGACAGGGCGTCGAGGTGCACGCCGTGCGTGGCCGCCCGGACGCGGTGATTCCCGCGCTGGTGGCCGAGCGTGGCGTGGATCTCCTGGTGATGGGCACGGTGGGACGCACCGGCATCCACGGGCTGTTGATCGGCAACACGGCCGAGAACATCCTGCGGCGCGTGCACTGCTCGCTGCTGGCGCTGAAGCCGGAAGGATTCGCCTCGCCCGTGAAGCCCTGAGTTCCAGGGGCGGCCGCCGCGCGGCGCGCCTTCAGCGCACCAGCGTGACGGGAACGTCGGCGAGCTGGACCACCTTCATCGCCACCGAGCCGAGCAGCAGCCCGCCGAGCTTCCCCAGCCCGCGCGTGCCCATCACGATTTCCGCGGCGCGGGTGCGGCGCGCCTCGCGCAGGATCACCTCGGCCGGCAGCCCGACCACCATCTGGCGGATCACGGGCACCCCCTCGCGCCTGGCCACGCGGTCCACCTTGCGGAAGACCTCCGCGGCCATGCGTTCGTGGTGGTCGCGGATGTCGGCCACCGGCGCGAAGCGGTTCGGCGGCATGGGCTGCTGCGCATTCAGCGCGACCACCCTGCCGCCACTGCGGCTGGCCTTCACGCGCTGGCAGGCCACCGCCAGCGCGCGCAGCGAACCCGGCGAACCATCCACCGGCACCAGCACCGTGTAATCCCTCGCCATCAATCCCCTCCCGTGCCGGCCGGCCTCAGGCGCAGCAGTTTCGAGTCGTTGCCTTCCTCGGTGAGCACGTAGATCTCGCCGCCCGGTCCCTGCTGCACGTCGCGGATGCGCGCGCGCCGTTCAGTGAGCAGCCACTCCTCCGCGGCCACGCGCTCGCCATCCATCTGCAGCCGGACCAGCTTGGTGCTGGCGAGGCCGCCGACCAGGATGCTGCCGTCCCAGCCCGGGAACAGGCTGTGGCGGTAGACGATCATGCCGGAGGGCGCGATCACAGGATCCCAGTAGTACACGGGCTGCTCCATGCCCTCTTTCTGCGTGATGCCGTCGCCGATCTTCGGCCCGGGGTAGTCGATGCCGTAGGTGATCACCGGCCAGCCGTAGTTCCTGCCCGGCTGCACCAGGTTCAGCTCGTCGCCGCCGCGCGGCCCGTGCTCGATCTCCCAGAACCTGCCGGTGGCGCTGTCGACGGTGGCCGCCTGCACGTTGCGATGGCCGTACGACCAGATCTCGGGCTTCGCATCGGCGCGGCCCACGAAGGGATTGTCCTGGGGCACCGAGCCGTCGCGGTTCAGCCGCACGATCTTGCCGAAATGGCTGTTCAGGTCCTGCGCCTGCACGCGGCTGGCGGGCAGCGAGCGTTCACCCAGGGTGAGGAACAGCTTGCCGTCGGGCGCGAACGCAATGCGCGAGCCGAAGTGCAGCTGGGACTCGAAGGTGGGCATCTGCCGGAAGATCACCGTGAGCCCGGACAGCGAGGCCTGGCCGCCACTCTCCTGCAGCACGGCGCGCGCCAGTGCCGTGCCGTTGCCACCCTGGCGCGGCTCCGCGTAGCTGAAGTAGATGGTATGGTTGGTGGCGAAGTCGGGATCGAGCGCCACGTCGAGCAGGCCGCCCTGCCCCTGCGTGTACACCTGCGGCAGGCCCGACACGGGCGCGGAGATCGTGCCGTCGGCACCGACGATGCGCAGCGCGCCCGGGCGCTCGGTGACGAGGAAGCGGCCGTCCGGCAGCAGTTCCACCGCCCACGGCATGTTCAGGCCGGTGGCGACCTCCTGCACATCGAGCTGCACGCTGTTCCTGATGCCCGGGGCGCGCGTCTGGCCCTCGAAGGCGGGCTCGAAGTCCACGCCATTGCGCTCGCGCGTCTCGAGCGGGGGACCGAGCCCGGAGGGAGACTGCACCGGCGGGGTTCCCGGGCCCGAGCCGTCGGCGGGCGCCGCACCTTCGCCCGAACAACCGGCGCCGGCAGCCGCCAGCACCAGCACCATGGCGGAAACGATCGGCAGGGATCGACGCATCATGGCCTGTCTCCTCATTCGTTGGTCGCGGACGCCGGGCCCTTCAGGCGGCGGGAATGCGATCGGCGCCGAACCAGGGCCGCAGCACTTGCGGTATTGTGATCGAGCCATCCTCGTTCTGGTAGTTCTCGAGCACGGCGATCAGCGCCCGTCCTACAGCCACACCGGAACCATTGAGCGTGTGCACGGGCTCGGGCTTGCCGGTCGCGGGGTTGCGCCAGCGCGCCTGCATGCGCCGCGCCTGGAAGTCCAGGAAATTGCTGCACGAGGAGATCTCGCGGTAGGCCTGCTGTCCCGGCAGCCATACCTCCAGGTCGTAGGTGCGGCTGCTGCCGAAGCCGGTGTCGCCGGCGCACAGGGCCACCACGCGGTACGGCAGGCCGAGCTTCTGCAGGATGGCCTCGGCATGCGAGGTCAGCTCCTCGTGCGCGGCGCGCGACTTCGACGGCTCGACGATCTGCACGATCTCGACCTTGTCGAACTGGTGCTGGCGGATCATGCCGCGCGTGTCGCGGCCGGCCGCACCGGCCTCGGAGCGGAAGCACGGCGTGTGCGCCACCAGCTTCAGCGGCAGCTCGCGCGCGTCGAGGATCTGCTCGCGCACCAGGTTGGTCACCGGCACCTCGGCGGTGGGAATCAGGAAGTACTGGCCGTCCGCGACTGCAAACAGGTCCTGCTCGAACTTCGGCAGCTGGCCGGTGCCGCGCAGCGAGGCCGGAGATGCGAGGTACGGCACGTACACCTCGGTGTAACCGTGCTCGCGGGTGTGCACCTCGAGCATGAACTGGCCCAGCGCGCGGTGCAGGCGCGCGATTGCATCGCGCAGCACCACGAAGCGGGCGCCGGCGATGCGCGCGGCGGCCTCGAAGTCCACGCCGCGCGCGAGGCGCTCGCCCAGCTCCACGTGGTCGCGCGGCTTGAAGCCGAACTCGCGCGGCGTGCCCCAGCGGCGCAGCTCCACGTTGGCGGTTTCGTCCCGGCCGTCGGGGACCTCGTCCTGCAGCAGGTTCGGCAGGCCGAGCTGCAAGGCCTCCAGCTCCGCCTGCACGGCCTCGATGGCGGCTTCCGCTCCCACCAGTTCGCGCGCGAGCTGTTCGCCGCGCGCGATCAGCGGCGCCACGTCCTCGCCGCGGCCCTTGGCCATGCCCACCTGTTTCGCGTTGGCATTGCGTTCGGCGCGCAGGCGGTCGGCCTCCACCTGCGCGGCCTTGCGGCGCTCCTCGAGCGCGGCGAGCTGCGCCAGGTCCAGCTTGAAGCCCCGGCGGGCGAGATTGGCGGCGACCTGCTCAGGCGAGGTGCGCAGCAGCTTGGGATCGATCACGGAGTTTTCTTCCTGTCGTTGTCGGCAGCGGATGTGTCGCGCGCGCGGCGCCGTTCCATCGCCTCGGCGATGCGGATCTCCAGGCCGCGCGGCACGGGGTGATAATAGCGCCGGTCCGGCATTTCATCGGGCAGGTAGCGCTCGCCGGCCGCACAGGCATCCGGCTCGTCGTGCGCGTAGCGGTAGCCCTTGCCGTAGTCAAGCTGGCGCATGAGTTTCGTGGGCGCATTGCGCAGGCGCAGCGGCACCTCCAGCGAACCGTACTTCTGCACGTCGGCGC
>QGUX01000120.1 GCA_003242275.1 Pseudomonadota bacterium
CCCTCGTAGGCCTTGATCACGTCGCCGAAGGTGGCCTGGTTGGAGTAGGTGGTTCCGAACAGGTTCAGCGGCTTGCAACCATCACCCAGCGCGGCCAGCTCCGCCGGGCTGGTCAGCGGCCTGCCCTGCCCGTTCAGCAGCGGGATGGAATCCCGGGTGATGCGGCAGATCGGCGTGCCGTAGGTCGGCGAGTCCGGGCGATCGTCGATCACCGCGTCGAGCGCGAAGGCCATGCGCAGGTTGGTGGCCACGTTGTGCTGCATCGAGCGGCTGTTGGTGGCGCCGTACTGGTAGTACACGTCCCAGCGCCAGTCGCTGCCGAAGCGGCCACGCAGGCCCAGCGTGGCCGAGTAGGTGTCGGACTTCTGCTCGGTCCAGCGCTGGATCTGCGGATCCCACAGCTTGCGGATGGCGGTCATGTTGGTGCACGGATTGGCGCCATAGAGCTGCTGCACGCCCAGGTTGCCCTGGCCCGCGGTGCCGCTGTTGCCGAAGTTGCTCTGCACCGCGTGCAGCGCCTCGGGGCTCAGGTTGTACAGGAACGCATAGGCGTTGCGGCCGAGCTGCGGCAGCACCAGCGGCGTGCCGTCGAAGGAGCGCAGCAGCTCCACGCTCTCGAGCAGCCAGAAGTCATTGGGATGCCACGGGGTCCAGAAGGTGCCGCCGTTCGGGTTGGCCGCCGACGGGGCCGCATAGGCGGCATCGGTGAAGCGCACCCTGACCCACTTGCCGCGCGCGATCTGCTCGCCGGTATCCGGGTCCCTCGCCCAGCCGTCGAAGTCGTCCGAGGGCGGGTTCGGCGAGACGCTCACGGGCATCCAGTACGGCCAGGAGATGCCGCGGCCCGCGTTGATGATCTGGCCACCGGGGGTGGTGTAGTTGCTCCAGGCGGGCGTGTAGGGCACGCCGCCGGGACCGAGGCCGTTGCCGGAGCTGAAGCCCGCGTTCGCCGCCTGCGCCGGCAGGCGCAGGAACGCGGCGAGCTGCGGCAGGTTGTTGCTGAACTGCGAGGAACGCACGGCATTGTCCGGCGGATAGGGCATGCCGTCGATCGTCTGCAACGAGCTGAACGGCGAGGATCCGGCGAAGACCTGCGTGTAGTAGAGCAGCGAACCCACCGGCGCGAACGAGCTGGCCTGGCCCTGCGTGTCGAAGCGCGCGCAGTACGTGCCCGTGGTCTGCAGGTTGCGGTTGTCGGAATCCGTGCGGGCATAGCGGGCCTGCAGGTAGCCCGTGGTGCGCTCGGTGAAGTTGTATTCGAAGTTGGTGAAGAAGACCTTGCGCTCGTTGCTGGGCTGCAGCGGACGCGTGCTGGTCACGGGCGCGCCGGAACCGTTGATTGCGGACGTGGCGGCACCACCCCGGAAGCCGTAGGGGTACTCGAAGCCACCGGCGCCCATGGGATCGAAGCGGAAGCCGGAAGTGATGTCGGCGTCATTGTGGTAGATGGCGCCCTCGGACCAGCGCTGCTCGTAACGCACGTTGGCCGTCTCGAACCGGGCCGGCATGCCCTCGTATCCGAACAGGGGCTGGTTGGCGGCCTCCAGGTCCGACTGGCTGCCCGAGCTGTTGGTGAACAGTTCGCGCGAGGCGGCGCACCAGTCGCGCGCCGCGGCGCAGTTGCGGATCGCACCGGTCTTCTGGTACTCGGCGCTGAAAACCACGTGGCCGCGGCCGCTGAACAGGGGCAGGCCGCCCGACAGCGAGAACTGCGGGCTCGCGCCGTCACCCTCCTCGGTGGTGAGGTAGCTGGCGTCGAACTTGATGCCCTGCAGGCGGCGGTTCAGCACCACATTCACCACGCCGGCCATGGCGCCCGAGCCATAGGTCGCGGAAGCACCGCCGGTGACCACGTCCATGCGCTCGATCAGCGAGGCGGGAATCGTGTTCATGTCGACCACGTCCGCCTGGTTGGAGGTGGAGACCACGCGGCGTCCGTCCACCAGCGTCAGCGTGCGCGAACCGAAGGTGGGGTCGAGGCCGCGCAGGTTGGCGATGGTGTTGCCGATGAAGTAGGAACCACGGTCCAGCGTGTCCATGCCGCCACCGCCGAAACCGGCCTGGTTGTCGCCGATCATCGTGGGGGTGTAGGTGGAGAGGTTCTGCGGCACGAGCTGCGTGAGCGCATCGGCGAGGTTCACGATGCCCAGGCGCTGCAGTTCCTCGCCCGAGATCGACGTGACCGGATTGGCCGAGGTGACGTTCGGGGACTGGATGCGCGTTCCCGTGACCTGCACCTCCTGCAGTTCCTCTTCTTCTTCCTCGTCTGTCGCCTGCGCGGCCTGCGAAACAGGGAAAGCGCCCAGCAGTACGGCAGCACCGAGGCAGGCAACTACCGACGCGCGCACGAGCGGCGCAAACGGAGCGTTCTTTGACACCGTGATACCCCCCAAGGTTTGTCGAATTCTTTCTGGTGCGGCCGGCGGGGGACTTCTGCAGGTCCACCGCGCACGATCGCCCGGAGGGAGTATATCTGGATATTGCAGGGGGAGAAATTGACGTGTACGGCAGTAATCTTTGGACAGACGCACAGCTATCACCACGCCCGCCGCTCTCCGAAATGCGGCAGCGTCCGGGGGTTGCCGGTCTGCCAGGCGTGTTGCGCAGACATCGCGCCTGCCTCCGGCGGCGGGACCGGGCCGCCGCCGGAGGCAGGTGCTGCTACTGCACGCGCTGCCTGATGAACACGAACTGCTGGCCCACCGGCACACCGTTGAGCGTGTCCTGCACGGTCATCGTGTCCGGGTCGCCCGCCGTCACCTGGAAGACCACCGGCGAGGTCGGGCGGTTGTCGAGCTGCGAGGCCGTGCCCGGGAAGCGCCCGCGGAAGCCCGGGGCGATCTGCGGCGTGGTCGGGCCGATGCCCAGGCCGCTGGGCGTGGTGTTCTTCGGCGCATAGTGCGGCAGGTCCGGTGTCCGCGCGAACACCAGGGCCGCGCCGGGATTGATGATGCCCGGCGTGCAGGTGAAGACGAACTGGTCGTTCGTCGCCGAACCCGCATGCTTGGTCATCACGCCGCCCGACTGCGTGGAATCATCCGTCGGCAGCATGCACACATCCTGCAGGTTGCCCATGCCATTCACGCCGATGTGGAAGGCGTAGGTGCGCAGGCCGTCGTAGGCGAACATGCGGCGGTGGTCCTCCGACACCCACACGCCGGTCAGCTCCCCGGGCACCACTTCCGGCTCCGTCATCGTCCAGCGGCGCGTGGTGGTGACGCCACCGGCCGTGGCGGAAAACACCATCGACAGGGTGCCCAGGTCACCATTGCCCGAGAGGGTCACTTGCTGGGCGGTCACCGTGCCGGTGGCCAGCGTCGGCATGGTGAAGAAGGGTCCGGTGGCCCGTTGCATGTCCACCGTCATGGTGAAGGCCGTGGCGTAGCCCGGCATGCCGGTGATGCCGCGGCCGGCGGGATTGATGCTGGTCGACGTGAACACCGTGAAGGTGACGGTCTGCGCCACGGGGTCGTACGCGTAGAACCCGTGCGTCACGCCGCTGGACGCCGCCCAGTTGTTCCTCACCGAGATCGAGGCCGGGAAGGTCTCGTTCGGCGTATTCGCCTGGGTGCTGGCGGTGTTGGCGTTGATGCCGTAGAGGAAGGTTCCATCCTCGAAGAAGGTGAGGAACTCGCGCGGGCGCCCCCAGGGTCGCGGCGGGTCGGTGTCCTGCATGCCTTCGCGGGCGTCCATCTGGTAGGTGCCGACCAGTCGGTTCTCCGGTGGCGGAACCACCCGGCAGCGCACGTGGCGGTTGCGGAATGCCCACCAGTCCGATACCGACGGGTCGATCAGCAGCACCGCGCTGCCGGTGGGCGCCAGGATGGCATTGTTCATGCCGGCCACGTTCGAGGTGGTATCGGCCGCCACATGGGCGTTGCCCGCCACCACGCAGTGCATGCCCTCCGGCTGGCGCGCCACCACCAGCTCGTAGATGGCGCGCGAATTGGCCATCAGCGGCTCGGGGAAGGCGATCGTCGGCGGATTGTTGGCCGGCGTAGTGGCGGTGAACTCCGCCACCTCGAGCGTCTGCAGGTCCTCGCCTGTGAAATGGTCGCGCAGCGCCAGCGCCATGCCGCCGGCCGGCATCGTCATGGCCGGCGTGCCGTGGTACTGCACCGTGGTGGTCACCGTGAACGAGCAGGCATCGACGGTCACCGTCACCGGGCCGTCCGGCACGACCGTGGCGTCGGTCTTCGTGCTCGGGTTGCCCTGTGTCCAGAGCGCGTTGATGTTCTCGCCGCCCTCCGAGAACGAGGGCGTCTGCTGGAAGGTGCAGTAGTTGGTGATGGTTTCGCCGTTCACCACCGTGTCGGTGGTGGCGGTCACCTTGAAGCGGAACTGCGGCAGGCTGGTACCGCTGTCGAACAGCACCTTGGGAAAGGTCACGCCGGGCATGCCCGTGGCGTCGGCCTCGAGGATTTTGTCCTCGGTGGCGACCTTGACCTTCAGGTTGGGCAGCGCCTGCGCGGCCGGCGACAGGTTCACCGTGAGGTCGTAGCGCGGCACCGTCGCCTCGTCGTCCGTGCACACGATGGTCGGCGCGGGACCGTCGGAGCCGACCGTACCGGTGCCGTTGTTGACGGTGCAGATCTTGCCGTAGGGCTGCGCCCGCACGGTGATCGCGTACGGCGTACCCACCGTCAGCGAACCGAAGCTGAAGCCCACGGTCTCCTGCCCGCCCACGCCGTAGAAGCGGCATTCGGCGGTCACCTGCCGTGACGGGTCCTCCGGATCCGCCGCGAAGCAGTTGGGTTCGCCGTTGTAGCTCAGCGCCAGGGGCCTCAGGCTTCCCAGGCCCGTGATCGTTCCCTTCAGCACCGCCGTCGGTTCCGGAAGCGCCGTGTGCGGATCATCGCGCACGTCCCTGATCGAATCGCAGGCGGCCAGCAGCGCGCCCGCCAGCAGCACCGCCGCCTGCACACGAATGTCCATGGTTCTCATGTTCTCCCCCGCGAATTCTTCGGTCAGAACTGCATGCGTACGCCGAAGCGGTACGTGCGTCCCATGATGTCGTGGTAGCCCGCCGAGGCGCCGCTGATGCCGTCGCCGGTGAACGGCGGGCTCTTGTCGAACAGGTTGTTGATCGAACCGAAGACCTCGAACCTCCGCATGTTGCGGACCCTGAGGTTGTACGAACCGTTCAACGAGAAGTTCATGTACGGGTCGACGCGGTTGTTGTCGATGCTGCCGAACAGGTACGCGCCGTTCTCGTCCTGGTACGCCGGGCAGTCCGGGTTGTCGCACCAGGTCTTGTCGATGGCCGCGCCGCCGATGTAGCGCGCCGACAGGCTCGCGGTCAGGTCGCCCGCCATGTAGGAGGCGATGATGTTGCCCACCCACTTCGGCGAGGGCTGGACACCCGGCACGAAGGTGCCGTTGCGGATCTGTCCGACCAGGTCGAGGTAGATGTAGCAGTTGAAGTCATCGAACCGCCCGCCGCGTGCCTCGCAGTTGGCCTGGGTGTTCTGCAGCGAGCTGTTCACCTGCACGCCCGAGGCCTCCAGCGCGCGGGTGCCGCGCACGGTGAACTGCATCCTGCCGGGCAGCGACTCGACGATGCGGTTCAGCGGGAACACATAGGACAGCGACACGTCGATGCCGCGCCGCTGGTAGGGCAGCGAGTTCACCGGGCGCGCCGAGTTGTAGGAGACGATGTCCTGCAGGTTGCGGCTGCCGTCCGGATTGGTCGCGAAGGTGATCTCGCGGCAGGGATAGCGGCCCAGGGCCTCGTCATAGAAGTCCCACTCGAACAGGCCGTTGATCGCGTCGATGTCGGGATTGCCCGGGTCGGGATCGCGGTTGCCGCTGCCCTCCCAGCAGCTGGTGATGTTGGCCGTGGTCGAGCCGATGAACGGGAAGGTGATGCCGTCCTTGACGCGGATGTTGTAGTAGTCCGCCGAGACGCGCATGCCCTGCGCCCAGCCGCCCGGCGAGAACACCATGCCCAGCGTCAGGGTGTTGCTCTTCTCCGGGTCCAGGTCCGGGTTGCCCACGCGCACCTGGCCCCAGCGCTCGCGCCGCGCCTCGTCGCTGTACGGGTTGTATTCGCGCCAGGGATTGGTGCCGGCGAACTGGTCCGGCAGGCCCGGCTGCTGGATGAACAGGTCGCGGTAGCCCGGCGCGCGCAGGTCGCGCGAGCGCGTCAGTCGCAGCCGCACCCAGTCGAATGGCTCGAAGATGGTCTGGAACTTCCAGTTCAGTACGTCCGTGGTGGCCGTCTCGCCGGTGGTGCCGGCACCGCCCTTGTTGCGGTAGGAGGACCAGCGCACGGCCGCGTTCACCGACCACAGGTTGATACCCTCCTGGCCCGACACCAGCGGCAGGTTCAGCTCGGTGAACGCCTCGGTGACGCGCGTCTTGCCGCCGAAGGCATCCGACCACGCGCGGGCGAGGTCGGCGCGCTCGTAGTAGGACGCGGAGGCCTGGGTGCCGCCCTGCACCACCTTGTCCTCGCGCACGTCCAGGCCCATCGCCGCGGTCAGCGGTCCGGCCCAGCCCTCCCACAGCGTGCCGTTCAGCGAGAATGACAGGGTCTGCAGGCTGTTGTAGCCCTTCGAGAGGCTCTCGACGAAGGCGTAGTCGATCGCCTCCTGCTGTACCCGGGCCGCGTCGAAGCCCGCGAAATGGTCGTAGCCGGAATAGTCGTAGCCGAAGATGTTGATCGGCCTGCAGTCCTCGGCCAGCCGCGCGAGCGCCTCCACGTCGGAGAGCGGCCGGCCCTGGTAGTCGATCACCGGCACGCCATCACGCGTGACGCGGCAGACCGGCTGGCCATAGGTGGGCGAACCCGGGCGGTCGTCGATGACCGCGTCCATGGCGAACGACAGGCGCAGCGTGGTGGGCACATCGTTCTGCCGCGACCTGCTGTCCGTGCGTCCGTACTGGTAGTAGACCTCCCAGCGCCAGTCCTCGCCGAAGCGGCCGCGCAGGCCGGCCACCGCGCGCCAGGGTTCCTGCACCTGGTGGGTCCACTGCTCCAGCTGCGGATTCCAGACCTTGCGCATGGCCGTGAAGCCCTGGCAGGGGCTGGGACCGTAGATGGTGTCCAGTCCCGAGCCGCCGCCGGCCGTGGAGCTGAAGCCGGCCAGCAGCCCGCCGGTCTGCTGGTCGATGATGGCGCCGTGGCTGCCGTCGCTGCCGAAGGCGCCGCGGACCTGCTCCAGCGCCTCCGGCGTCAGCGCATCGAGGAAGGCGTAGGAATTCCTGCCCAGGCCCGGCAGCTGCGCCGGCGTGCCCGGGTCCTCGAAGTCGGCCGTCAGCACGATGCCGGCCAGCACCCACCACTCATTGCCGGCGGGCGGGTTGTTCTTCACGTGGATCCAGATCGGCGTGCCGTTCGCGAAGGTGTAGGTCGGCGGCGAGGTGCGCGTGGCGCCCGAAGCGCCGTAGTCACCCGTCGTGCCGCCGGACACCCAGTACGGCGCCGCAAAGCCCGGCGCCGGCATGTTGCCGCCCGACCAGCCCAGCCACTGCCTGAAGTTCGCATTGCTGAACTGCGAGCCCGCAGTGATGGACTGCACCGGCGCGGGGTTCGGGTTGCCCGCGAACCACTCGTCGAAGTCCACCACGGGAACGGCGGGCCAGGTCGAACCGCCGCCGGTGATGGTCTCGCCCATGCTGGCCTTGGCGCCGAGCTGCGCGGCCGTGCCCTGCGAGTCGAAGCGCACGCAGTAGTTGCCCGTGGTGTAGCCGTTCTGGTTCAGCGACACGGTGCGCGAGTAGCTCGCCTCGAGGTAACCGGTGGTGCGCTCGGTGAAGTCGTATTCGAAATGCGTGAACAGCACCTTGCGGTCGGTGGAAGGACGGATGGGCGTCATCCACGTGGCGAGCGGGCCGTCGCCGTTCATCGCGTTCTGGCCCGTGCCGCCCCTGAAGCCCAGCGAGTATTCCTCCAGCGCCGTGCCGTCGGCATTGAAGCGCAGGTTCGAGGTGACGTTGGCATTGTTGAAGTACAGCGTGCCCGTGGGCGCGAACTGGCTGCGGCGCACGTTGGACATCTCGAACCGCGCCGGGAAGCCCTCGTAGCCGGGCAGCGGCGTGAAGGTGGAGAGCGTGTTGGCGCCGAAGCTGGTGGCCTGGTCGAAGTTGGAGAACATCGTGCGCGATTCGGCGCACCAGTCACGCGCCGCGGCGCAGTTGCGGATGGCGTCGCGCTTCTCCCACTCGAAGCTCAGCAGGCCATGGCCGCGGCCGTTGAAGAACGGCCGGCCGCCGGAGATGGTCACGTGCGGATTGCCGCCGTCGCCCCGCTCCGTGACGCTGTAGTCGACGTCGAGGTTCACGCCCTCCAGGCGGTTGTTCAGCACGAGGTTGACCACGCCCGCCATCGCGCCCGAGCCGTACGTGGCCGAGGCGCCGCCCGTCACCACGTCCACGCGCTGCAGCAGGTTCGACGGGATGGTGTTCAGGTCCACCACGTCGGCCTGGTTCGACGTCGACGGCACGCGCCGTCCGTCGATCAGCGTCAGCGTGCGCGAGCCGAAGCTCGGGTCCAGGCCACGCAGGTTGGCGATGGTGTTGCCGATGAAGAAGGAGCCGCGGTCCATCGTCTCCATGCCGCCGCCGCCGAAGCCGGCCTGGTTGTCGCCCACCAGCGTCGGCATGTAGGTGGAGATGTTCTGCGGCACCAGCGTGGTCAGCGCGTCGGCGACGTTGACGATGCCCAGCGCGCGCATTTCCTCCGCGGTCACCGAGGTGACCGGATTGGCCGAGGTGACGTTCGGGGACTGGATGCGGGTGCCCGTGACCTGCACCTCCTCCAGCTCGTCCTCCTCATTGGCGCTCTGGGCAGCAAGAAGTTGTGGAGAGAACGCCACCATCGCGGCAAAGCCGGCAATGGCGACCATCGACGCGCGCACAGATGGCGCACATGCCTTCCTGGACACCGTTTGTACCCCCCAAACCTGATCGAGATGTTGTTCTCAACGCCCCCGGTGGGCGCCGTGCACCAGCACGGAAAGTCACCGCCAGTATCAAAAGGTGCTTCCGGAGCGGACAAGCACGGCGCGGCGGTTCTGATAAGAGGCCTGTTATCGGAGAGGGGCAGAAAAATTTCCTTTGGAATCAAAGGAAGTGCCTGAAAAGGCCGGTGCCCATAAACACCGGGCTAATTTTTCACGGGATTTCGGTAAGCGAGGTGCGGGCCAGCCCTTGAAAACCGCGTGAAAATCGTGAGGACGCTGCCGGAATGGAAGCTGTCCCGCTCCCCTTCTCCCATTTCACTCAATCTGGCGCCTGGTGCCGCCCTTCGGTCAGAAGGTGACGTCCAGCGTCACTTCCCGACCCGAGGGGTCGCCGGAGGCCGACAGGATTACGGAAAACTGTCGGCTGGCGCACAGAAATTCCCGGCCGAAACAGTAACTTAGGCAGCCGGCCGGAGCTGGCACGGGCCTTGCTCTAACCCGGCTACCGGCAATGGTGCCGAGTCGCTGCAACAGACAGTTTTTGAGGGATCCAAGGAGTTCAATGATGAAGACCGTACAGAAGGGTTTCACCCTGATCGAATTGATGATCGTGGTGGCGATCATCGGCATCCTGGCTGCCATCGCCATCCCGGCCTACCAGGACTACACCATCCGCGCGCAGGTGACCGAGGGCCTGAATCTGGCTTCGGACCTGAAGGCTGCGGTGGGTGAGCTGTATGCCGACCGCGGCTCCTTCAGCGGCGGCGAGGAGGGCACGCCAATCAGCTCTGGCAACTTTGGCTTGCCGCCTGCCACCGAGAAGTCCGGCAAGTACGTCTCGAAGATCGCGATCGACTCCGGCGCCATCGCGATCACTTACGGCAATGACGCCAACTCGCGCATCAGCAACAAGGTTCTCGTGCTGCTGCCGTACACCAACGACAAAGGTGACGTCATTTGGGTCTGCGGCCG
>QGUX01000121.1 GCA_003242275.1 Pseudomonadota bacterium
TCAAGGGCCGCCCCGAGGACGCGTTCTGCACGCCGTCCACCTTGCCGAAGCGCAGGATCACCAGCACGATGCCGCGCTCCTCGTCGACCACGGCATAGCGGCGGTCCCACAGGTTGCGGCCGAGGAAGCTGCCGCGCTCGAAGCCCTCGGCCGCGGTGGCGTAGCGGCCGTTGCGGTACGTGCCGGTGAAGTGCGCGCCGTTCTCGAAGCGGCGCGTGTCCGGCATGAGGTCGGCGCGGTGGTAGTCCGGCGTGCCGTTGGTCTGGAAGGCGCGGAAGTAGCCGTCGGCCACCGCCACCAGCTTGTAGTAGGAATCGCGCTCGGCCGGCGGGATGGGCAGCTTCAGGAAGTCCGAGGGCTCGGGATCGAGCTGCTCGGGTCCCCACCAGGCATCGCCGGCGCAGCCCTTATGGCAGCGGAGGATCTCCATCTCGGTGATGGCGCCATCGGCGACCTTCAGCCGCAGCACCTCCATCGTCTCCGAGCCGTCCTCGTTGGTGACCACCACCTGCGAGCCCGTGTCGCCCAGGCGCTCGTTGACGGCATCGAAGCGCCAGCGCACCGCCTTCGCCGCCGGCCAGAACACCTCGGACAGCCGCTTCTCGTCGCCGTTGAGCGTGATGCGGGCCCGCGCGGCCTGCGGCAGCGCCGCCGGATCCCTGGCCAGCAGCGCGGCGTAATAGGCGTCGATGAAGCGCGTCAGGCAGGCGCGGTCGCAGGTGATGGGCGCCCAGCCGCCACGCCCGGGCCCGTAGTCGGACGGCCAGGCCGGCGGCAGTGAATCATCGCGGTTCACCATCGCGGCCTGGATGCCCCAGATCAGGCCGTTGCGGATGGCAAAGAATTCCGCCACCAGCCGCGAGGCCGCCTGCCCGGCATGCTTCGGCGTGACGCCGGCCTTCAGGCCGAAGCGCGCGAAACTCATCACCACCCCGTACTCCTCGTCGACCACGGGGTAGCGGATGTTCCAGATGTTGCGGCCGGCATGCAGGCCGGTCTCGAACTGCTCGGCCGCGGTCATCGGCGGATTGCCGGCCACCGCCACATCGGTGGTGCGGTAGCCGTTCTCCAGCCGCTGCACGCCGGGCCAGAAAGGCGCCGGGTGGTATTCGGGCGTGCCGTTGGTGTTGAAGGCGCGCCAGTAGCCTTCGGCTGCGGCCACCAGGTCGTAGTAGGAATCCTGCTCGGCAGGGCGCAGGGGCCTGTTGAAGTCCGGATTGGGCTGCTGCAGCGTGGAAAGGTCGAACAGGCCGCCCTCCTCCACATTGCGGACCAGCATGGCCTCCACCTCGGTGATGGCGCCGTCCTTCACCTTCAGGCGGAACACGTGGATGTACTGCGAGCCGTCGGCATTGTTGATCACGGCCTGCGTGCCGGTGTCACCCCAGCGCGGATTGGCGATGTCGATGCGCGCCTGCACCGAGGTGGCCGAGTCCCAGAACA
The DNA here is from genome assembly GCA_003242275.1 of Pseudomonadota bacterium. The sequence goes on from QGUX01000121.1 coordinate 1,444, forward strand.
CGCGCCCGAGGTCCACCACGTCGTCGTTCAGCGTCACCCTGGCGCCGCGCGCCAGCGGCACCCGCGCCGGATCGTTGGCGATCAGGCCAGCCAGGTAGGCGTCGATGCAGCGTGTCAGGCAGGCGCGGTCGCAGGGGTGGGTGATGCCGCTCTGGTTCTGCGCCAGGACGGGCGTCGCCAGCGAAGCCAGCAGCAGCCATGCAGGACCGATCAGGCCCGGTCGCGTCATCCTCATGCCTCCCTCCTCACAGTTGCCGCCGGCAGCGCCGACCTTGCGGATCCGTGTTGCCCGGCGAGCCATGCTCCCCGCGCCAATGGCGCTTCAGCCGCGCCCCGATCTGCGCCATTATGCGACAGGCACAGGCCACCGGCAGCGCACATGTTCGCAAGGCTCGACCATTTCCTGGTGATGACCCACGACGTGGATGGCACGCGCGATTTCTATCGCGACGTGCTCGGCTTCGCGGAAGGGATCCGGCCCGACCTGGGTTTCCGCGGCCACTGGCTGTACCTGGGCGAGGTGGCTGTGATCCACATCGCCGAATGGGAAAGCTACACGGCGCACAGCCGGCGCCTGGGCATTCCGGTGACCACGCCGGCGCCCGGCACCGGTCCGCTGGACCACGTGGCCTTCAATGCACCGGCCGAGGCGCACCCGGTGCTGGTGGAGCGGCTGACGTCGCGCGGCATCCCCTTCCACCCGCACGACTCGCCGCAGATCGGCCTGAAGCAGGTCTTCCTCGAGGACCCGAACGGGCTGAAGCTGGAACTGAACTTCTGGGAGCGCCGCGACGCCGGCCAGTGACCGGCGCCGGAGGCTGGCGGAACGCGCCCCGCCTCAGTTGGCCGCGCCGGCCGCCGGCACGGTGATGCCGCGCGCGGCCAGCAGCTCGTGCAGCACCGCCGCCACTTCCGGATGCGGCTCGGGGCCGGAGGTGCCCGGCCGCGCGGCCGTGCCGGTGCGACCCTCGGCGATGTCCAGCGGCGTGGCGCCACTGCGGTCCTTGGCCATCAGGTTGGCGCCGCGCTCACCGAGGAAGCGCACCAGGTCCTTCATGTCGAGGCGCGCTGCGAAGTGCAGCGCCGTCTGCCCGTTGGGCGCCACGCGGTTGATGTCCGCGCCGGCCTCCAGCAGCAGCCTGGCCGACTCGATGCAGTGCTGCTCGTTGCGGAAGCGGCCGCGCGTGTCGGTGATGGCCCAGTTCATGCCCGCCACCACCAGCAGCGGCGTGGCGCCGAGGTTGTTCTGCAGGTCCACCATGGCGCCGGCATCCAGCAGCATCTTCGTGGCCGGCACGTCGCAGGCCTTGGCGGCGCGCAGCAGCGGCGTGGAACCAGTGGTCAGCACCGAGTCGCCACCGCGGTCCGGGCCCAGCAGGCGGTACGGCGGGAACAGCTTCAGCTGCATGTCCAGGTTGGCGCCGCGGTCGATCAGCATCTGGGCGATCTCCAGCGGCGTGGTCCGGTCCGAGGACGGCCGGTCGGGACGGCCGCCGCGCGGCGTGGTGTTGTAGTCGATGGCCGAGTACAGCGGCGCGCGGCCCCACACGTCCCACATGTTCACGTCCGCCCCGCCCTCGATCAGCACCTTGGCGGTGTCGAAGCGCGCGTTGAGGATGGCCATCAGCAGCGGCGAGATGTTCTCCGGATCCGTCAGGTTGACGTCCGCCCCGCCCTTGATCAGCTCGCGGGCACACTCGGCGCAGCCTTCGCGTGCGGCCAGCAGCAGCGCCGTCCAGCCGCCGGGCGGGCGCCACTGGCGCCTGGGCTCGGCGGTGACGCGCCGTTCCCAGTTGCGCAGGTATGAAACCGTGTCGGGCCTGGCGCCGACCTTCAGCAGGTAGCGCACCATCCCGGGATTGCGCTGCGCGGAGGCCCACATCAGCGCCGTCTGTCCGCGCCAGGACTCCACCGCATTGACGTCGGCGCCGGCCTTCACCAGCACTTCGGCGGCCTCCACCTTGCCGGTGCGCGCCACCGTCATCAGCGCGGTCTCGCCCTCGTCGTTGGCCGTGTTCGGATCGGCCCCGGCCTTGACCAGCACGCGCAGCATTTCCGCGTCGCCGCGGATGGCCGCCTCCTGGATGGGCGTGGAGCCGTAGTCATTGCGCGCGTTCGGGTCCGCGCCGGCCTTCAGCAGGCGCTTCACCAGGTCGAGGTCGCCGTGGTAGGCGGCCCAGTGCAGCGCCGTGGTGCCATCGGAGGCGCGCTCGCGCGCATCGGCGCCATCCTTGAGCATCCGCACGACCGCGGCGGAATCCCCCTCCTGCGCCACGTCCAGCAGGCCCCGCAGCTCGGCGGAGGCGATCGCCGGCAGCAGCGCCAGCAGAAGTCCCACTCGCAGTTTCACGATGCTTCAGACCTCGGTGAACTTCATGGTGGCATCGCCGAAGGTTTCCATCGGCACGCCGACGCGGTCGAGGATGGTCAGGTGCAGGTTGGCGATGGGCGTCTTGTCCGGGTAGCGCAGGTGGCGGTTGCCCTTGAGCCTGCCCGCGCCGCCGCCCACCAGCGCCATTGGCAGCGGGAAGTGGTTGTGCGCGTTCGAGTCGCTCATGTTGCTGCCGAACATGATGATGGAGTTGTCGAGCATGTTGCCCTCGCCGTCCGGCAACGACTGCAGCTTGGCCACGAACCGGGCGAACTCGCCGGTATTCCACGCCTGCACCCGCGCCAGCGTGGCCAGCTTGTTCGGGTTGTTGGCATGGTGCGAGAGCGGATGGAATGCATCGGGCACGCCCATGAAGCTGTAGGGCTGGTTCGACACCTCGGCGGCCATCATGAAGCTGACCACGCGCGTCAGGTTGGCCTGGTAGGCCAGCGCGATCAGGTCGAACATCAGGCGCATGTGCTCGTCGAACTTCGACGGGATGCCCGAGGGCGCATCCGGCAGCTCCACGCCGGTCAGGTCGCGGTTCTCCAGCTGCTGGATGCGGCGCTCGATCTCGCGCACCGTGGACAGGTAGTCGTCCAGCGCCGCGCGGTCGCGCGCGCCCAGCGTCTTGCGCAGGTCACTGGCCTCGCGCGACACCAGGTCGAGGATGCTCTTGCTCTCGCGGGCGAGCCGCACGCGCTCGTCGGCCGTGTCGCCGGCGCCGAACATCTGCTGGAACAGCTTGCGCGGGTTGTGCTCCATCGGCAGCGGCGTGGTCGGGTCGCGGAAGGAGATGGTCTTGCCGTAGCTGCAGCCGTAGTTGCGGTCGCAGGAACCCTCACCGCCACGCTCCTCGGTGGCCACCTCGAGCGAGGGAATCGGGGTCTCCTGGCCGATGTGCTTGGCGATGATCTGGTCGACCGTGATGCCACCGTACGGGTCGTGGCTGATGCGCGGCGGCACGCAGGACAGCCAGGTGCCCGGCGTGATGGCGTGCACCGGCGCCGCGATGGCGGACTTGTTCTCCAGGCCGCTGATCACCGTCAGCTGCTTCTGGAAGGGCTTCAGCGGCGCGAGGATGGGCGGCAGGTCGAAGTCCGGCCCTTCCGTCTTCGGCGTCCACTGGTCCATCACCGCGCCGTGGGGGAAGTACACGAAGGCCATGCGCAGCTTCGGCGCCGCGGCCGTGTTGGCCAGCGCGGTGGCGGCCGGGATCATCGCGTCGAGCAGCGGCAATGCAACCGCGTACCCGGCGCCCTTCAGCACTGCACGTCGGGAAAGATGCTTTTTCGTGATGTACATGCCCCTCACCTCGCGTCGGCCGTCATCGTCGCCGGTTTCTCTTCCGGCACCTTGTCATACTGGAATGCCTGGCTGGAGACAATGCCCAGCACCAGCGCCGAGAACCTGTAGTCGTGCTTCGCCGCGTCGCGCACCAGCTGGCGGATCAGCGGCATGTCGTAATGCTTCACCGGGCGGCCCAGCGCGTAGATCAGCAGGTTCTCCGCCAGGGTGTGCACGAAGAGGTCCGGCCGCGACGCAATGTAGTCGCGCAGCGCCGCCACGCCGTTGACCTCGGTGCCGTCAGCCAGCCTGCCGCCGGCGTCGATGCGCTCGCCGGCATCGATGTCCTTCTCGCGCCACTGGCCCACGGCGTTGTAGTTCTCCAGCGCGATGCCCACCGGGTCGATCACGTCGTGGCAGCCGGCGCAGCCCTTGGTGGCGCGGTGGCGCTCCAGGCGCAGGCGCACGGTCAGCTGCTCGCCGCCCTCCTCACTCTCCGGGAACTGCTCCACGCCCGGCGGGGGCGCGGCCGGCGGCGTGCCCATCAGGTGCTCCAGCACCCAGGAGCCGCGCACCACCGGGGAAGTGCGGTTGGCATAGGAGGTCGCGGTCAGGATGGCGCCCTTGCCCAGCAGGCCGCGGCGGTAGTCCTGCTCGAGCTTCACCTTGCGGAACTCGCCGCCGCGGATGCCCGGGATGCCGTAGTGCAGCGCCAGGCGCTCGTTGAGGAAGGTCCAGTCGGCCGTCATCAGGTCGATGACGTTGCGGTCCTCGCCCAGCACGCTCCACACGAACTCGAACAGCTCGCGCTTGAAGGCCGGGATCAGGTCGTCGGTGAAGTCGGGGAACAGCAGCGTGTCCGTGTTCACCAGGTCCAGGCCGTCCACGTTCAGCCAGCGGGCGGTGAACTGCTCGACCATGGTGCGCGCGCGCGGATCGCGCAGCATGCGCCGCACTTCCGACTCGAGCACCTTCGGATCCTTCAGCCGGCCGGCGGCCGCCAGGTCGATGAGCTGTTCGTCCGGCAGCGAGCTCCACAGGAAGAACGACAGCCGCGTGGCCAGCTCGAGATCGGAGAGGCGGTAGACCTCGCCCGGCTTCGCCCCCTCCGGCGGCGTGTGCGCGCGGAACAGGAAGCGCGGGCTGGAGAGGATGGCCATCACGCCCTTCTGGATGCCGTCGTCGAAGGTGCCGTCCTTGCGCCCCTCGGCGAAGAACTGCATCGCGCCGGCGATGTCCTCGTCGTCCACCGGCTGGCGGAAGGCGCGCTTGGCGAGCCTGGCGAAGATCTGCTTAGCGCAGGCCGTCTCCTCGGCCTCGCTCTGCGGGTAGCACACGAACAGCTTGCGGCGGCTCGGGGTCTCGCTGACGCCGGTCTTCTCGATCGGGCCGCGGATCTCCACGTTGGCGAGGCGCGGGCCATCGGAGAAGGCCGCACCGCTGTGGTTCTGCGCCATGCCGAGCACCGGATTGAACGCATGCAGCGTGTCGATGTGCTCGGCCGCCGTCTTCTGCTTGAAGGTGACACCCACCCGGTGGGTGCCGGCCCTGGCCTTGAAACGGATGTCCTTGAAGCGCGCGTCGATGGCGGCGATGCCCACAGCCTGCTGCACGTCCACCGCGCGCAGGTCGTCCTTGCCGCCGAGCTGCGCCTGGAACACGCGCTCGCCATCCAGCGTCACCACCACGGTGTACTCGTCGGCCACGCCCCACACGTAGCCGCCGCCCACCAGGCCACTGATCGTCAGTTCGTAGTCACCGTCAGCGGGGAAGTAATGCTCGATCACCAGGCCGCCGCGCGTGCCCAGCGGCAGGCCCGGGCGGTTCACGTACTGCTGGGCCGCCAGGTTGCCCGGGTAGACGCGACCGGTGGCGCGCGCCCGCGGGTTGCCCACCGCCTGGATGCTGACCTCGCGCGCCGCGGCGAAATACTGCTCCAGGAACGACGGGGAAACCTTCAGCACCTCGGCCACGTTGTCGAAGCCGCCGGACAGGTCGTCGCGCGGCAGCAACGCCTCGGCCTCGACCTCCAGGTCGAGCAGCTCACGGATGGCATTGGCGTATTCGCGGCGGTTGAGCCGGTGCAGCACCACCGAGCCCGGCTCCGGATCGGCCGTGAGGGCCTGGTCCAGCGTGGCCTCCATCGAATGGATGAAGGCCATGCGCTCCTCGGGCGAGGGCTGCGGATCGCTGGACGGCGGCATCAGTGCGCCGCGCAGCTTGCGCACCACTTCCTCCCACACGTCGCCGTCGGCCGCGACGTTCTGCGTGTCGAGCACGTCGAGCGCCAGCTCGCCCGCCCAGTCCGTGGAGTTGTGGCAGCTGCTGCAATACTTGTCGATGAAGGCCCAGTCCTTCTCGTGCAGGGACACGGGCACGTGGTGGCCGCCGGACTGCGCAGCGCCGGCCGCCAGCGGCGAGGCCAGCAGCAGCGTCGCCGCCAGGCCTCGCCAGGACTTGTTCTCGAACAGCTTCATCTATCGGGACCTCCCGGCAGGCGGCTGACCGGTGGTCAGACCTCCCATCGGATTGACCTGGTACCAGGCCGAGTCATAGGCCAGTTTCAGGAACTGGGACGGATCGCCGAGCCGCGCGTCGAAGTCGGCCGTGGGCCTGGTGGCCACGAATTCCTCGAACGTGCCGCCCTTGCGGTAGTTGTCGCTCATCTTCACCAGCACCGACTGGCCCATTTCCAGCTGCAGCTTCAGCGCATCGAGCCCGGCCACCGGGCCGCTGCCGGGAACGAGCTGCGTGCTGCCATCGCACAGTTCGCTAATGTTGCGCAGCGCGGTGTTGATGCCGCCGAGGTAGCCATTGGTGGCGGTGTCGACGATGGGATAGCGTCCCGGCGCCAGCACGTCGCCGGTGACGATGACATTGTCCTCGGGGAAGCGCACGTAGATGTCGCCGTCGGTGTGCGCCTGTCCCAGGTGCACGTACTCGACGCGGCCGCCGGCGAACTCGAGCACCTGCGGGTCGTAGAAGAACGTGCGGTTCGGCCAGGCTTCCTTCGGCAGGCGCTTGTAGACCTTGCCCTCCCAGCGGGAGTTGACGTCGGTGGTCAGCCAGAGGCGCGTGTTCTCGTGCGCGAGCACGTCCACGCCCTGCGCACGCGCGGTGGCGTTGAAGCCGATGTGGTCGTGGTGCCAGTGGGTGTTGAACACGGCGCGCAGCTTCTGGCCGGGAAAGCTCTGCTGGAGGAAGGCAGCCAATGCCTTGGCATCGGCTGCCGCACCGCCGTCGACCAGCACCAGCTCGCCGCCCGCCGAGGCGACGACGATGTTGGATGCGGCCCCCTCGATCAGCGAGATGCGCGGCGTGAGCGACCGCAGCCTGAGGCTGGTCGAGGCGGTGGCCAGCCGCGGTAGCGTGGCGGCGCCGGCCAGGGCCAGGCCCATCCCCAGGAAATCACGACGGTCGACGGCAGATCGGGCCTTCAAATTCGCTTCCCCCGCCCCCTTCGGGGCCGTAGTTTCGTGCGGCGCAACAATGGCTGGCCGCCCTGATGCCAGATTGGACAACGGATTGTAGGAAAAGTTGTCACGCAGCGCGTGAATCCGACAACAAAAAATCCTGTCGGATCAGGGCTGTCCTCGCACATCAGGACTTTCCGCAAGCGCCAGCAGGTCCTCCCGGAGGAGCGGCTGGTCCGTTCCCGGGAAGCCCGCCGGTACCCGCAGGGTGACCTCGCCGCTGGCGGCCCACTCCGTTCCGCGCTGGAAGGTCACCACGAAGTCGGCCGACGCCAACCCCACGGGATCGTGGCCCAGGGTGGTGTGGAAGACCCGGCCGCGTCCGTAGGAGACCACCAGCAGCTGGGGTTCGTGCCGGCCCGAACCGAGGTTGGCCGGGTCGGACCATGCCGTGGCCAGCACCGTCATGTTCTCTCCGGGGCCCCTCAGGTGGGCATACAGCTCGTCCGCCGCATGCAGCCACCGGGGTGGCAGGCCGCGCGTGACCGGGTGATCGGTCCGCACGACGATTTCGAAGGGAATGCGGCGGCCATGGGAACCGGTGGGACCGGACGAGGCATCGGAGACCAGGACGCCCTCTTCGTCCACGTACCACCAGGGGCCGGCGCCGGCATCGCGATCGCGCCAGCCCCCAATGCCGGCCATGCGGTTGAACTCGCGCCAGCCGGGAAAGGCATTGTTGGCCGCGTGCACCAGCACCAGTCCACCGCCACCGCGGACGTAGTCCTCGAACCTGCGCTGCAGCGCCGGCGGCCAGCGTCCATCGGGCGCGTCGTAGTTCAGCACCACCGCGGCGAAGGCGTTGAAATCCGGATCGAAGCGGGAGAAATCCGCGTCCGGCGGCGCGGTGAGGACGGTCACCTCGAACCTGCCGGTTTCCTCCAGCATCCGCCGCAGCATGGGCGTGCTGGCCCGCCACTCGTGCCAGGGGTTGGACTCCCCGTCGAGGATCATCACCGGCAATCGTTCCGGGCTGGCGGCGTTCATGGCGGCCATGGGAATCAGGAGCAGGAGCAGCGCCGCGCGGACGCGACGCCATGCACGGACGGCGGGTTTCCCGGTCGGGACCATCGCGACATTTTCGCCCGCCCGGGCTGCATTGTCGCCGGGAACCCCGCGCTGATCATCGGAAAGTGGGCGTCGCGGGAGCAGCGGCGACGCAGGGAAGGGTTGGTAGCGGGGGCAGGATTTGAACCTGCGACCTTCGGGTTATGAGCCCGACGAGCTGCCAGACTGCTCCACCCCGCACCAGGAGGGCGCGCATATTAGCCC
>QGUX01000340.1 GCA_003242275.1 Pseudomonadota bacterium
CGCTCGCCCGCTCGCCTTCACACCTCGGGCACGCAAAGGGCTCCCCCAGCCGCTGGCGCGCGCCGTGCACGCGCGCGGTGGAGCCGGGCGAGGACAGCCGCGCCGGCCGCTGGTGGTGGGAGAACAGCGAATCGAAGGAGTGCGGGCTGCACCCGCGCGTGCGCACCATGCCCGCCGCCTGATCGCCGAACGGCATCGGGAATGGACTACCTGCCGATCTTCCTCGACGTCCGCGACCGCCTGGTGGTGGTCGTGGGCGGCGGCGTGGTCGCGCACCGCAAGTGCGAGCAGCTGCTGAAGGCGCATGCGCGCGTGCGCGTGGTGGCGCCGGAGTTGTGCGCGGACCTGGCCGTGTTCCGCGACCTGGGGCGCATCGAGCACCGGCCGGTGCCGTTCTCGGCGCCGCAGCTCGAGGGCGCGCTGCTGGTGGTGGCGGCCACCGACGCGGAGGCCGTCAACCAGCAGGTCGCCGCCGCGGCGCGCGAGCGCGGCCTGCTGGTCAACGTGGTGGACGACGGCCCGCGCAGCAGCTTCATCTTCCCGGCCATCGTCGATCGTTCGCCGGTGGTGGTGGCCGTGGGCACCTCCGGCACCTCGCCGACGCTGGCGCGGCGCGTGCGCACGCAGATCGAGGCGCTGCTGCCTGGCCGGCTGGGCCAGCTCGCCGACTATGCGGGACGCTGGCGCGAGGCGGTGCGCCGCGCGCTGCCCGGGCTGTCCGCGCGGCTGCGCTTCTGGGATGGATTCTTCAACGGCCCGGTGGCGAGGAACCTGCTGGCCGGCGACACGGCCGGTGCCGACCAGGCCATGCGGGCCAGCCTCGAGGCCGCGCGCGAGGCATCCGCGCGGCCGCCGGGCGAGGTGTACCTGATCGGCGTGGGACCGGGCGATCCGGACCTGCTGACGCTGCGCGCGCAGCAGCTCCTGCAGCAGGCCGACGTGCTGCTGCACGACCGGCTGGTGCCCGAGGCCATCCTCGAGCGCGCCCGCCGCGATGCCGTGAAGATCAACGTGGGCAAGACGCCCGGGCGGCACGAGCACACCCAGGAGTACATCAACGGCCTGCTGCTGGAGCATGCGCGCGCGGGCAGGCGCGTGGCCCGCGTGAAGGGCGGGGATCCCTTCGTGTTCGGCCGCGGCGGCGAGGAGCTGGCGGTGCTGCGCGAGGCGGGCATCCCGGTGGTGGTCGTGCCGGGCATCACCGCGGCGCTGGGTGCGGCGGCCAGTGCAGGACTGCCCCTCACGCATCGCGGGCTGTCGCAGGCGGTGACCTTCGTCACCGCCACCGGCGCGCACGCCATCCACCTCGACTGGAAGTCGCTGTCGCAGCCGCATCACACGCTGGTGTTCTACATGGGCGGCGCGCGTGCCGACTACATCGCCGGACAGCTGCTGGCCAACGGCCTGCCGCCCTCGACCCCGGTGGCGCTGCTGGAACGTGCCACCTGGCCGGACGAGCGCGTGCTGACCACCACGGTGGCCGCGCTTCCCGCATTCGTCGCCGAGGCGCGCCCCAGGTCGCCGACCCTGATGGTGGTGGGCGAGGTGGCTGCGCTGGCGCAGGTGAAGGACCTGGCCGGCGAAATGGCGGAGGCTTCGCGCGATACGGGAAACATCGCATGAACCGGCGCCGCGGCCTTCGCCGGGCGCGCCTGGCGGCGCTGGCGGTGCTGGGCATGGCCTGCTGCACCCTGCCTGCCGGGGAGCCGGCGCGGCGTGCCGCGCGCAGCGCCGCCGAGATCATCGATGCCGCCCCGCCGGAACACTGGCGCCGCCCCGATCCGGACAACCTGCTGTTCATGCAGGTCGGCACTGGCGTGGTGGTGATCGAGCTGGCGCCGCAGTTCGCACCGGAGCACGTGGCCAACATCCGCACCCTGGCGCGCGAGCGCTTCTGGGACGGCGCCAGCATCTACCGCGTGCAGGACAACTACGTCGCCCAGTTCGGCGATGCCGACTCCGATGACGAGGCGCGCGCCAGGCCGCTGGGCAGTGCGAAGCGCAGCCTGCCTGCCGAGTTCGACCGGCCCGCTGCGGGGCTGGCCTTCGAACGCCTGCCGGACGTGGATGGCTGGGCGCCCGAGGCCGGCTTCGTGGAGGGCTTCCCCGCCGCGCGCGCGCCGCGCGAGGGCCGCGCCTGGCTGGCGCATTGCTATGGCACTGTGGGCGCCGCCCGCGGCAACGACCCGGACAGCAGCACCGGTGCCGAGCTGTACGTGGTCATCGGCCACGCGCCCCGCCACCTGGACCGCAACATGACCGTGGTGGGCCGCGTGCTGATGGGGATGGAGCTGATCAGCGCGCTGCCGCGCGGCGAGGCGGCCATGGGTTTCCACGACGACCCGGCCCGGCGCACGCCCATCCGCGCCGTGCGGCTGGCCAGCGAGGTGCCCGAACCGGTGCGGCCGAAGCTCGAGGTGCTGCGCACCGACAGCAGCAGCTTCCGCGAGGCCACCGCCGCCCGCCGCAACCGGGCCGACGCTTTCTCCAATGGTTGGCCGGGGAAATCCTT
>QGUX01000341.1 GCA_003242275.1 Pseudomonadota bacterium
GTGGGTCCTTGGGCCCTTGGTGCCGGGTTCCGCCACACCCTGGGCAACGCGCTGCGGCGCGTGCTGCTGTCCTCGATGCCCGGTGCCGCGATCACCGAGGTGGAGATCGAGGGCGTGCTGCACGAGTACACCAGCATCGAGGGCGTGCAGGAGGATGTCGTGGACATCCTGCTGAACCTGAAGGCCGTGGCGATCCGCATGCATTCGCGCGACACGGCCGAGCTGCGCCTGTCGAAGAAGGGCCCGGGCCCGGTGACCGCCGGCGACATCCAGGGGGACCACGACATCGAGATCGTGAACCCCGAGCTGGTGATCGCCAACCTGACCCAGGCCGGCAGCCTGTCGATGACGCTGAAGGTGGAGAAGGGCCGCGGCTACCGCCCGGCGCAGCAGCGCGCTGCGTTCGAGGAGTCCTCGCGCCCCATCGGCCGCCTGCAGCTGGATGCGTCCTTCAGCCCCGTGCGCCGCGTGACCTACTCGGTCGACTCCGCCCGCGTGGAGCAGCGTACCGACCTCGACAAGCTGGTGATCGACATCGAGACCAACGGCACCATCGATGCGGAGGAAGCCATCCGCCGCGCCGGTGCCATCCTGAAGGACCAGCTGTCGGTGTTCGTCGACCTGCAGGGCGAGGACGAGGCCAGCGGCGCCAAGGTCACCGAGATGCAGTTCGACCCGCTGCTGCTCAGGCCCGTGGACGAGCTCGAGCTGACCGTGCGCAGCGCCAACTGCCTGAAGGCCGAGAACATCCACTACATCGGCGACCTCGTGCAGCGCACCGAGGTGGAGCTGCTGCGCACCCCGAACCTCGGCAAGAAGTCGCTGACCGAGATCAAGGAAGTGCTGCAGGGCCACGGCCTGATGCTGGGCATGCGCCTGGAGGGCTGGCCGCCGGCGGGCCTGCGGCACGACGACCGCGACGGGATTTGATGGATTGCGGGGCCCTTGGGCCCCGCGCGGGGGCGCGGTGCGTCCCCGTTTGACGGGAAACCAGAGAGAAAACTGACATGCGTCATCAACTTTCGGGCCGCCAGCTTTCGCGCAAGGCGCCGCATCGCCAGGCGATGCTGCGCAACATGGCCGCGTCGCTGCTGCGCCACGAGACCATCCGCACCACGGTGCCGAAGGCCAAGGAGCTGCGGCGCGTCGTGGAGCCGCTGATCACGCTGGCCAAGGTCGACACCGAGGCCAAGCGCCGGCTCGCCTTCGCGCGGCTGCGCGACGCCGAAGTGGTGGCCAAGCTGTTCACCGACATCGGCCCGCGCTTCAAGGCGCGACCGGGCGGCTACACCCGCATCCTGCACATGGCGCCGCGTCCCGGCGACGCCGCGCCGATGGCGCTGATGCAGCTGGTGGAGGGACCGGCCAGCGCCGAGGCCCCGGCCGCCGACGAGGGCGGGGAGAAGGGCGCAAAGAAGAAGGCCAAGGCCGCCCCGAAGAAGAAGGCCGCGGCGAAGAAATCCGCGCCGAAGAAGAAGGCGGCCGCTGCCGCCTGACCTGCCGCTCCGCCCTGCGGCGAGAAAGCCCCGCACCCGCGTGCGGGGCTTTTCATTTGCGGGACCGGCAACCCGGCCGGGCCCGATGACTCACGCGGGCACTTCGCCGGCGACGGTGGTGCGGTACATCTCGCGGCGGCGCCCGGCGTAGTCGTTGAACGCCTGGTGCACGCACAGGCGGTTGTCCCAGACCACCAGCATGTCCGGCTCCCAGCGCAGGCGGCAGGTGAAGGCCGGCTGGGTCAGGTGCTCGTTCAGCATCCGCATCAGCGGCCCCGCCTCGGATTCCCGCAGTCCCTCGATGCCGACGGCATAGGAGGGGTCGATGTACAGCGCCTTCTCGCCCGTTCGCGGATGCGTGCGCACCAGCGGATGCGCCGCGCCTTCGACCTTGGCGCGCAGCGCCGGCGGCAGTTCGGCCAGCTCGCGCGTGGCCACCAGCTTGCCGACGGGGTTGTCGCGCAGCTCGGCGTTCTCGCGCGCCGAGGCCAGCACGTCGCGCATCGAGAAGCGCACCTTCAGGTCCGCGATCATCCGCTGCATCAGCGGCGAGAGCGTGCGGTACGCCAGCGCCGAGTTGGCCCACATGGTGTCGCCGCCCCACGGCGGCACTTCCACCGAGCGCAGGATGGTGATGGCCGGTGGTTGCGGCAGGAAGGGGGAGTCGGTATGCCAGCCCGACCCGAACACATGTGCCGAGCGGTCGTCGGCCTCCTTCACGAGCGGCTGTACCTCGCGGAAGCCGGGCACGCCGTCGGTGTAGGCGTCCTCGGCGAACTCGCCGAAGCGGCGGCTGATCGCATGGTGCGCGGCATGGTCCATGCGGGTGTTGCGGAAGAAGATCATCTTGTGGCGGAACAGCGACTGCTCGATCTCGGCGAACTGCGCCCCGATCACGGCGGTGAGGTCCACGCCGCGGATCTCCGCGCCCATCGCCGCCGCCAGCGGCAGCGCCTCGATGTGGCGCAGCGCCAGCGGCGAGTTGTCGAATCCCTCATGCGGATGCAGGT
>QGUX01000342.1 GCA_003242275.1 Pseudomonadota bacterium
CGGAGTCTAGGACCGTTTCCGTGGCTCGGAGATGTGTATAAGGGGCAGGGCTGGAGCTGCCCGAATGCAGCGTGAGCTCGCCTTCGAGCACATAGATGAACTCGTCCTGCACCGTGTGCGCATGGTGCAGGGCCGAGATCGCGCCCGGCTGCAGCACCGTGTAGTTCACGCCGAAGTTGCGCAGGCCGAACAGCTCGCCCAGTGGCCGCTTCTCGCGTCCCGCCATGCGTACCGCGAATTCGGCCGGATACAGCGATGGCCTGGTGCGCGGCGGTGCGCTCGCCGCCTCGATGGCCAGGATCGGGGCCTTGTCCTTCTCGCTCATCATGTGCCTCCCGACACTCGCAGGATGGCGCCCGTGACATAGGACGCCTCGTCCGAAAGCAGCCAGACCACGGCCCTGGCGATCTCCGGGGGTTCCGCCACGCGGCGCATGGGCACCTGGGCCGCGACACGTGCGGGACGCTCCGGCACGCCGATGGCGGCATGGATGTCCGTCAGCGTGGTGCCCGGTGCGACGGCATTGACCCGGATGCCCGTGGCGCCGAGTTCCTTCGCCAGCCCGATGGTGAACGCGTCGATGGCGGCCTTGCTGGCGGCGTAATGCACGTATTCGTGCGGCGCGCCCAGCGTCGCGGCGATGGAGGAGATGTTCACCATGCGCCCGGCGATGCCCGCCTTGCGCCAGTGGCGCACGGTTTCCTGCGCCAGCTCCATGGGCGCGACCACGTTGACGTCGAAGGTCCGGCGCAGGACATCGGCCGGCAGGTCGTGGAAGGAGCCGTAACGCCCGGTGATGCCGGCGTTGTTGACCAGCAGGGTGGGCGGGCCGACCAGGGACGTCGCTGCGCCATACAGGCGCGACGCGAAGTCCGCCTCGCCGGCCTCGGCCTGCACAGCGTGGACCACATGGCCCTGCGCACGCAGCTCCGCGCACAGCGCCTCGGCGGCGTCCCGCCGGCTCTGGTAGCTGAAGCACACGCGCGCACCGGCATGCGCCGCCTCGCGCACGATGGCTGCGCCGATGCCGCGGCTGCCGCCGGTGACCAGCAGGGCGTGCGCGGATAGATCAGGCATGCGCGGCTCCGGGTGACTGCTGCGAGCGCGCCGCTTCGGCCTCGATCCATTCGGCCACGTCGCGAACCTCGCTGCGCGGCGCGCCGGAGTTGCGCACCAGCCACCAGGCATGCACGTTGCCCGGCGGCTGTCGGGGCGGAGCGAGGCACACCAGCCTGCCTTCCTCCACCAGCGGACGGACCAGCTCCATCCGTCCCAGCGCCACACCCTGTCCGGCGATCGCGGCTTGGATCACGAGGTCATAGTAGTTCAGGCGCAGCATGGTCCCGACGCGCGCACCGCCCCAGCCCTGTGCGTCCAGCCACGCCTGCCACTGCAGCCAGGGCGCGCGCGGATCATCCAGTTCCAGCAGCGTCAGTCCCGCCAGCCGCGAGGGTGTGTCCAGTTCCTTCAGTCCCAGCGCGGGTGAAGCCACCGGCGCCACCGCCTGCTCGAACAGCAGCGCCGAGCCCTGCGGCGCCCGGGCCGCAGTGGTATAGCGGATCGCGAGATCGATGCCCTCGTTCTCGAGGTCCACCACGCGGTCGTTGGCCGACACCCGCACGTCGATGCGCGGATATCGCTGCTGCAGCCGGCCGAGCCGCGGCAGCAGCCACAGCGACACCACGCCCACCGGCGCGGTGATGGTGACGGGCCGCAGGCGCCCGCGACGGCGCAGGCCGCCGATCACGTCCTGCAGCTGCTGCACGGCGCTGTTGGCGCTGCGGAACAGGCGCTCGCCCTCGGGCGTGAAGGCGATGCTGCGATGTCCGCGAACGAGCAGTTTCGTCCCCAGGTGTTCCTCCAGCGCCAGGATCTGCCGGCTGACGGCCGACTGCGTGAGGCACAGGTCCGCCGCGGCAAGGGTGATGCTCAGGCGGCGGCCCACGGCCACGAACCCTTTCAGTAAGTCGAGCGAGGGCAGTCTTGCAAGGTCCATTCACATTCCCCGGATGCATGCGAACCCGGTGCACCATGTGGCAAGGATAGCCATGATGGAGGCCTCCGCGGATGCCGCCTGACCCGCAGGGAAGTCATGAACTCATGCAGGAAGAAACGCGGGCATTGACCCTGGTGGGTCGCCGCAGCTCGCTGTTCACGCGCGTGCCGCTGTTCCTCGCGGCGGCGCTGGAGGTGCCGCTGGGATTCGAGCCCGTCATGGACATGACGGACCAGTCGCCGGCCGCCTATGGCGGCAATCCGGCGCTGAAGCTGCCCACCCTGCGTGCCGGCGGGCAACTGGTCTTTGGCGCCTTCAACATCTGCCGTCGCCTCGCCGCACATGCGCCCGACGCGGCGCTGCGCGCGCGCATCACATGGCCGGAGGACCTGCGCGACACCATCGCACTCAACGCGCAGGAAATGCTCGCGCACGCCATGGCCGCCCAGGTTCAGCATGTGATGGGCGTGCAGGTGTGCGCCCTTCCGGCGGACAACGCGTTCTTC
>QGUX01000343.1 GCA_003242275.1 Pseudomonadota bacterium
AGCTGCGTGTTCGCATAGTGAATCAGCTGCGGCGGGAAGTACTTCGGCGACCAGCCCGACAGGTCGATGTACACGTTGGGCTTGTGCAGGCACACCGACAGCGCCTCGTCCTGCCACGGCCAGGACGGGTGGGCGATGATGATGGTCATGTCGGGGAAATCCGCCGCCACGTCATCCAGGTGCATCGGGTTGGAGTACTTCAGGCGCAGCCCGCCGCCGCCGCGCAGGCCCGAGCCCATGCCCGAGTGGCCGCTGTGGAAGATCACCGGCAGCTTCGCCTCGGCCATGGCCTCGTACAGCGGGTAGGCCATGCGGTCGTTGGGGTAGAAGCCCTGGCAGGTCGGGTGGAACTTGAAGCCGCTGATGCCCTCGGCGATCAGCTTCTTCACCTCGCGCAGGCCCATCTTGCCCTTGTGCGGGTCGACGCTGCCGAAGGCCATCATGATGTCGCTGTTCTCGCGCGCGGCGTCGAGCACTTCCTCGTTGGGGATGCGGCGGCGGCCGATCTCGAACTCCGTGTCGACCGTGAACATCACCAGGCCGATCTTCTGCGAGCGGTAGTACTCGACCGTTTCCTGGATGGTCGGGGGGTTGCCCGACTTGAAGTATTTCTTCTTCTGCTCCTCGATCTCCTGGGCGTAGTCGTCCTCCGGCTGGCGGCAGGAAATCTCGGCGTGGGTGTGGACGTCGATGGCGATCAGGTCTTCGGTTTTCATGGGGTGGATTCTGCCACAGGGGGAGGATTTCAGGGCGGCGGGCCGCCCGGGAGGGGCTCGCGGCCGCCCATGCCGACATTCAGCGGGACTGCAGGTTGCTGATCACGGTGTCGTCCACGTGCAGCTCGGTGTCGAGCACCAGCCGCTCCGAACGCAGCTGCAGCTCGTGGATCACGTACATCAGCCCGATGGAGAGGATCAGCGCCACGAAAGTGGAGTTGAAGGCCACGCCCAGGCCCGTGGTCACCGGGCCCGTGTCGCCGCGCAGGGCCGTCTGGGCGCCCGCCAGCGCGTAGCCGATGCCGCGCACCGTGCCCACGAAGCCGATGGCCGGGATGGCCCACACGCAGAAGCGGATCAGCGCCAGTTCGGCATCCAGGCGCGAGGCCTCGGACTCGCAGTAGTCATGCACCGTGGTGGCCGCGTCCTGCACGTTGGAGGTCTCGCCGAAGCGCTTGAGCGCCCGGCGGATGGTGCGCGCCGGGATCAGGTCACGCTGGGCCGGCGGCAGCTCGTCGAGGCGGTGGGCATACTCGCGCACGTCGGTGGGCAGGATGCGGTAGCCCGGCGGCACCTTCAGCAGCCCTGCGTCGAGCTGGCGGCGGTGGCGGGACAGCGCCGCGAACTTCACCCCGGACAGCCCCAGCGCCCAGACGAACAGGATGAAGCAGATCTCCTGCTCCGGATCCTTGATGATCACCCACACGGAACGGCGCGGCTCGTATTCCGGGTTCCCGGCCTGGGCGGCCTTCTCGCGCGCCTCCCAGCCCGCGGCCACGGGGCGGACGTGAAAGGTGTAGAAGGCGTGCACGATGACGGCGATGACCAGGAGCAGACCGAGGTTGCGCAGCCGGTCCTGGGCGTAGGTGGATCTCATGAGGGCAGAAGCTTACCGCAATGGACGGCGATCGCCGGGGCTCGAGCAATGCTGGCCAAGGCGGCTGAACGGACGCTGAACCGCGCGGGCGTCGTCCGGCCGCTCCGGTCTTTAGGCATCCATCAGCTTCAGCAGCTCTTCGGTCTTCGCCCGCAGCAGCGCCGCATCCCCCCGCGTCTCCACGTTGAGCCGCACCAGCGGCTCGGTGTTCGAGGCGCGCAGGTTGAAGCGCCAGTGGTCGAATTCCATCGACAGGCCGTCGGTATGATCGATGGACTTCGCCGCGGCCCGGTAGGCCTCTTCGGCGCGCGCCAGCACCGCCTTCGCCCCGCCCTTGGCCGCGTCCAGCTTGCGGTTGATCTCGCCGCTGGCCGGGAACAGGCGCATGCGCTCGCCCACCAGCTCCGAGAGCCTCTTGCCCGTCTCGCTCATCACCTGCAGCACCACCAGCCACGGGATCATGCCGCTGTCGCAGTAGGCGAAGTCGCGGAAGTAATGGTGCGCGCTCATCTCGCCGCCGTAGATCGCGTCCTGCTCGCGCATCACCTGCTTGATGAAGGCGTGGCCGGATTTCGACTGCACCGCCTTGCCGCCGTGCCGCGCCACCACGTCCAGCGTGTTCCAGGTCAGGCGCGGGTCGTGGACGATGCGCCCCCCCCTCTCACGCTTCAGGAACACCTCGGCCAGCAGGCCCACGAGGTAATAACCTTCGATGAACGTGCCCTGCTCGTCGAAGAAGAAGCAGCGGTCGTAGTCGCCGTCCCAGGCCAGGCCCACGTCGGCGCCGTGCTCGAGGAGGGCGTCGATGGTGGGCCGCCGGTTCCCCTCACGACACGGGTTCGGCACCCCGTGCGGGAAGGGGCCACCAGCCCCGGGGGGGATCTTTGGGAATTGAACGGGAAGGGCGGG
>QGUX01000122.1 GCA_003242275.1 Pseudomonadota bacterium
TGCCCCCCTGCTCCCCCTCAGGCCGCCCGGGCAGGTTGCCCGGTCGCGCCAGGTTGGCCCCGCCGGCCCACCCGAAAAGGCCCACATCGCGTCCATGCGCTGCGCCAAGCCGAAGGTGACGTTGATGATCTGGTCCATCGACAGCGGGAAGTGCTGCGTGGTGATCATCAGCGCGGTGGCCAGCGCGATGCCGATCACCGTGGTGGCCGCGCGGCGCGGGAAGCGCAGGATGCGCCGCGCCACCATGCGCGACTTGCCGTCGAGCCGGGCCGTGAAGCGGTCGATCCAGCCGCCGCTGTGCCCGAAGCGCGTGGGGGCGGGCGGGGCGAGGGCGGCCGCCGGCGGCAGGCTCACCGCCTTGCGCACGGCCTGGATGGAGCCGGCCAGCGCGGCCAGCACGGTGATCGCCATGGCATTGAAGTACACCGCCGGCCCGGCGTCGAACCTCAGCCCCGGGATCTGGTACACGCTGGCATACACGCTGCCCACGTACTGGCCCACCCAGCGGCCGCCGATGGCGCCGACGAGGCTGCCGACCACGCCGAACACCAGCGCGAACTTGGCGTAGTGCACGGCGATGGCGGCATTGCCGTAGCCGAAGGACTTCAGCAGGCCGATGTTCGAGCGCTCGGTGGCGACCAGGCGCGACAGCGACACGTTCAGCAGGAAGGCCGCCACCAGCAGGAACACCGGCGGCAGGATGCCCGCCATGGTCTTCAGCGAGGTCAGCTCGTCGGCCATGTAGCGCGCCGACAGCATGCGGTCCTGGCCGTAGGCGCCGCGGCCGCCATGCCGGGCGAGGAGGCGGTCGATCTCGCGCATCACCATCTGCTCGCTGGCGCCCGGCGTCAGGCGCAGCACCAGGTCGTTGAAGGCGCCGTCGAGGTCGAAGGCGCGTCCCAGCGCCTCGCGGTTCATCCACAGCACGCCGAAGCGCTCGGGCTCGGGCAGCAATGCGCCGGGCGCCACCGCGAACACGAACTCCGGGCTGCTGGCGATGCCGGTGATGACCACCTCGCGGCGCCGGCCGTACACCAGCGCTGCCAGCGTGTCGCCGGGCGCGAGGCCGTTGGCCTCGGCGAAGGCCTCGTTGACCAGCACCTCGTTGTCGCGGTTGGGGGCCGGCAGGCGCCCCTGGCGCAGCACGATGGCGTTGACGCGCGGCTCGCGCCCCTCGGGCAGCGACACCAGCTGCGCGGACACCGGTTCGCTGCGCCCGGGCATGTCGAGCAGGCCCACGCCCGAGACGCGCGCCTCCACGGCACTGACGCCGGGCAGCTCCTCGATCTGCCGCGCCACCGACAGCGGCGCGCGCACCACGCCGGCGGCCAGGTCGGCCATGCGGTAGCGGGCGTAGTAGTCGTCGCGCGCGCGCTCCAGCGAGTCGTACATGCCGTTGGCCATCACCGCGAGCACCACGCCGCAGGCCAGCACCGCGCTCACCGCCGCCATCTGCATCTTCATGCGGCCGATGTCGCGCAGCAGCTTGAGGTCGAGCCTGGAAAGCGAGGGCTTCACCAGTGCAGGTCCCCGGGCCGGGCGCGCGTGGCATTGCTCTCGATGCTGCGGATGGCGCCGTCGGCGAAGCGGATCACGCGGTCGCCGATGGAGGCGATGTCGGCGTTGTGCGTGATCAGCAGGGTGGTGGTGCCGAGCTGCTCGTTGGCGCGCACGATGGTCTCGAGCACGCGGATGCCGGTGGCCACGTCCAGCGCGCCGGTGGGCTCGTCGCAGAGCAGCACCGCGGGGCGCTTGGCGATGGCGCGGGCGATGGCCACGCGCTGCTGCTCGCCGCCGGAGAGCTGCGCCGGGAAGTGGTTCAGGCGCTTCTCCAGCCCCACCAGCGCCAGGGCCTCTGCCGCCGGCAGCGGATCGTCGGCCACCTCGGTGACCAGCTCCACGTTCTCCTCGGCGGTGAGGCTGGCGATCAGGTTGTAGAACTGGAACACGAAGCCGACGCGGTGGCGGCGGAAGGCCGTCACCTCGGCGTCGCTGGCGGTGGCGAGGTCGAGGTCGCCCGACCACGCGTGGCCGGCGGTGGGACGGTCCAGTCCGCCCAATATGTTGAGCAGCGTGGACTTGCCCGAGCCCGAGGGCCCCAGCAGCACGATCAGCTCGCCGCGGCGCACCGTGAGGTCGACGCCGCGCAATGCCAGCACGGCCGCTTCTCCCTCCCCATAGCGCTTCTGCACGCCCTCGAGCCGGTAGATGGGGGCCTCATCCATGGCTTGCACCATGCAAGGCATGATGCGCGATAATCGCGCGCCCTGTCATTCCCCCCCCCTTTCCCCTGACGAGACTTTTCCCTGATCCGGAGCATTCCTGATGCGTCTTGACGCCCTGCCGATCGGCAACAATCCCCCCAGTGAAGTCAACGTGGTCGTCGAAGTGCCCGTTGGTGGCGAGCCGATCAAGTACGAGGTCCACAAGGCTTCCGGCGCGCTGATCGTCGACCGCTTCCTGTACACGGCGATGCGCTACCCCGGGAACTACGGCTTCATCCCCCACACGTTGTCGGAGGACGGCGATCCCTGCGACGTGATCATCGCCAACCACCGCGGCCTTCTGCCCGGGTCAGTGATTGCCGTGCGCCCGGTGGGCGTGCTGAAGATGCAGGACGAGGCCGGCGGTGACGAGAAGATCGTGGCCGTGCCGGTGCCGCGCGTGTCACGCCGCTACGAGCACGTGCACCAGTACACCGACCTGCCGGAGATCACCCGCCAGCAGATCCAGCACTTCTTCGAGCACTACAAGGACCTGGAAGGCGGCAAGTGGGTGAAGGTCACCGGCTGGGGCGACGCCGAGGAGGCGCGCCGCTGCATCAGCGAATCCATTGCGCGGTTCGCGTCGCAGAAAGCCTGATCAGGTGGTCGGCGCGGTCCGGCATCTCCGCGAGGATGTGCCGGGTCACGCGCTCGTAGTGCGCGATGAAGCGCGCGATCGCGGCATCGTCCATCACGCGCGAGGCATCGCCGCCCTCGCGCGCCATACGCGCGGCGAGCTTCCTTTCCTGCTCGGCGCGCCAGCCGTGCACCACCTCGAAGGAGGGCGCCTGGAGCAGCACCAGCGGTGACAGGCGGTCGAACAGCGCGCGGTAGGGCCCCTTGAGGGCATCGTTGACGTAGCGGCGCCAGGCGCCGTCGGGGTCCTCACCGCGCTCCAGCGCATTGACCGGTTCGGCCAGCTCCGCATCATCCTGCGGCCGGGCGCCCACGCACCAGCCCTCCAGGATCACCACGCGCATCGGGCCGTGCGCCACCGGCCAGTCGCGATGCGGCCTGCGATCATCGCGCGCCTTGTCGAAGGAGGGCAGGTGCACCTCGCCCGCGAGCGCGAGCTGGTCGATGGTGGCCTGCGCCAGCTCCACGTCGTGGGTGCCGGGCACGCCGCGGGTGGCCAGCAGCGGATGCACCCGCCGCGCCAGCTCCTGGCGCGTGGCACGCGGCAGGTAGAAATCATCGATGGACAGCGCCGCGGCGGGCAGGTCCTCGCGCGAGAGCAGTTCCACCAGCGCCGCGGCGGCGGTGGACTTGCCGCTGCCCTGCGCGCCGCACAGCCCGACGGTGACCATGTGGTCGGCCAGCCGCGCGCGGCGCGTGATCGCCCCGGCCAGCGGCACCAGCGCATGCTCGATGGTGTGCCGGTAGTCCTGCGGCAGGCGTTCGCGCTCGAGGAAGGCGTCGACCCAGTCGCGCATGGGCGCGGGGCTCACACCACCGGGTCGCGCAGCGGCCGGCCGGCGAAGAAGGCCTCCAGGTTCTCTGCCACACGCATGCCCATGGCGGTGCGCGTTTCGCGCGTGGCGCTGCCCAGGTGCGGCAGCAGCACGGCGTTCTCCAGCGCCAGCAGCTCCGGATGCACGCGCGGCTCCTCTTCGTAGACGTCGAGGCCGGCGGCCGCGATGCGGCCCTGCTTCAATGCCGCCGCCAGCGCGGCTTCGTCCACCACCGGGCCGCGCGCCGTGTTCACCAGCACCGCGGTGGGCTTCATGCGCGCCAGGCGCGCGGCATCGACCAGGTGGAAGGTCTCCGCGCCGCCGGGCGTATGCAGCGAGAGCACGTCGGCCTCGGCGACCAGATCGTCCAGCGAGGCGTAGAAGCGCGCGCCGGTCGCCTGTTCCACCTCGGGGGTCGCACGCCGCCGGCCGTAGTAGCCGATCCTCATGCCGAAGGCGGCATGCGCCTTGCGGGCGGTGGCCTGCGCGATGCGGCCGAAGCCCACCAGTCCCAGCAGCTTGCCGGTGAGGCTCTGGCCCAGCATGTGGGTGGGACGCCAGCCGGTCCAGCGGCCGGCGCGCAGCTCGCGCTCGCCCTCGCCGGCGCGGCGCGTGGCCATCAGCATCAGCAGGATGGCGAGGTCGGCGGTGGTGTCGGTAAGCACGTCCGGCGTGTTGGACACGCGGATGGACAGCCGCCGCGCCGCCTCCACGTCGATGTGGTTGAAGCCCACGCCGAAGTTGCCGATCAGCCGCACCCGCCGGCCGGGCACCTCGAGCACCGAGGCGTCGATGCGGTCGGTGACGGTGGGGCACAGCGCGTCGTACTCGCGCATGGCCGCGCGCAGCGCATCGGCCGTCATCGGCACGTCGTTCTCGTTCAGGGTCACGTCGTAGCGGGCCGCGAGGTACTCCTCGACTTCGCGGGTCCAGCGGCGGGTGAGGAGGATGCGGGGGCGTTGGCTCATGTCCCTTCCGGTCGTGGTCTTCGAGGTCGCGGCACTATATAGTGCCCTTCCATGCTCAGGAACCGCTGCTGGCCCTGCGTGGGATTGCTGCTTCTGGCCGGCGGCTGTGCCGTTCCTTCCGCGCGCGACAACGCCACCGCGGCCAGCGGCCTCGTCGGGCCGACGGTGCCGGCGCCGCTGGTCTGGCGGCGCGACCCCGAGGCCGACCGCGAGGCACGCGAGCGCGCCGCCGAGCTGCTGGAGGGCGGGCTCACGCTGCGCGAGGCCATCGCGGTGGCCTTCCTCGCCAGTCCCTCCCTGCAGGTGGCCTTCGAGGAACTGGAGATCTCGCGCGCCGAGCTGGTGGCGGCGACGCGTCCCGCCAATCCCTATGTGGTGCTGGGTTCGCGCGAACCGGGCGGCGACCTCGCCGCCTACTATCCCGAGCGCACCATCAGCGTCGGCGTGCTGCAGAACGTGATGTCGCTGCTGATGATTCCCGGGCGGCGCGCCGCCGCGCAGCGGAACCTCGAGCGCGTGCGCTTCGAGGTGGCGCAGCAGGCCGCCGAGCACGCCACGCTGGTGGCCGAGGCCTGGTATCGCTACAGCGCCGCGCTGCGCCTGGTGGAACTGCACGAGCTGGGGGTCAACGCGGCCCGCAGCGGCCTGGATGCGCTCACCATCGCGGTGGCCAACGGCGAGGCCGACAGCGACGACGTGGACGTGTCACGCGTGGAGCTGTTCCGCATGGAGTCGGACCTGGAGCGCGCGCGCCTCGAGGCGGTCGACGAGCGCGCGCGGCTGGCGACGCTGCTGGGCATCGCCGGCTGGCGCGACGACTGGCAGATCGCGGGCAACCTGCCCGGCCTGCCGGCCAGTGATCCCGACGCCGCCGCCGTCGAGGCCGCCGCGGTGCGCGGCCGCTTCGACCTGCAGGCCGCGCAGAAGCTGGTGGAGATGCGGCTGCGCGAGCTGTCCACGCAGCGCCGCTTCCGCTGGCTCAACGAGTTCGAGATCGGCCTGTTCCGCGACAAGGCCATCGGCGACACCCCGTTCACCGGTCCGACCGTGGCCTTCGACGTGCCGCTGTTCGACCAGCGCCAGGCCCAGCTGCTGCAGGCCGATGCCGCGCTTCGCAGCGCCACGCGCAACCTCGAGGCGGCCGTGCTCGAGGCCCGCCAGCAGATCAGGCGGCATGCCCAGGTCGTGGCCTCGATGCGCCGGCTGATCGAGCACTACGAGCGCGACATCCTTCCCCACCACCAGCGCATGGTGGCGCAGCTGGGCGCGGGCAGGCCCGACGAGGGGCCGCGGGTGAACGCCCGGCTCGGCCTGCTCGAAGCCCAGCGCGAACACCTGCAATTGCTCCGGGACTACTGGGTGGCGCGCTCGGCACTGGCCCACGCGGCAGGGGACTGGCTGGCCCTGAGCGGAATCGGGCAATAACCTCGAGAGTGCGTTGCCCGCTTGCCACAAGCCCATTCGTGCGCTACCCGCACACTTAACTGAAAGCCTTTTACTCGTGGACTCTTGCTGCTAGGCTTGCGCCACGCCATTGCGTCGGGGACTCGCAACAGGTGTCAGCGCCCCGGGTTTCACCACACAGCTACAACGACTAAGGGAGTGGAATTCAGATGAAAGCACGTATTGCGGTTGCCGGGGCATTGCTGGCCGCCACGGGGCTGGCCGGTGCGGCGGAAATCAGCGCCACCGCGACCCTGACCAACGACTACGACTGGCGTGGCATCAGCAAGACCCAGGGGGATCCGGCTTTCCAGCTCGGCCTGAACTATGCGGCCGACTCGGGCCTCTACATGGGCATCTGGGGCAGCAACGTGAAGTTCGCCAACACGGCCGACTGGGAGGTTTACGGTCGCCGTCCCAACACCGAGCTCGACCTGTACCTGGGCTATGCGCTGGGTGATCCGGACGAGAGCATCGGCTGGGACATCGGCGCCCTCTACTACAGCTATCCGAACGCGGGCGAGGGCAACTTCGCCGAGGTGTACGCCGGCATCAGCAAGGGCGTCTTCAACCTGAAGGCGTGGTACGCGTGGGACTTCGTCGGTTCGGGCGAGACCGCCTACTACGTCGACGGCAACGTGACCGTGCCGATGGCCAACGGCTTCAGCTTCCTGGCGCACCTGGGCTACAGCGCCGGCAAGTACCACAAGGACATCTCCGGCGCCGGCGAGTACCTCGACTGGTCGGCCGGCGTGGGCTACGACGTGGGCGGCTGGAGCGCCTCGCTGCGTTATGTCGACGGCAGCGACATGGACACCAACCCGCGCAACCTCGGCCGGTTCGTGTTCTCGCTGTCGACCACGCTCGGCGGCGCAGAGTAAGTCCGGTTTCGGGGCCGCCTCCGGCGGCCCTTGCGGGACAGGGCCCGGCAGCCTTGCGGCGCCGGGCCTTTTTTCATGTCCCCCGCAATCGGATGTTGTACGAAAGAGACAACAAGTTCGCGATGTTGTTGAAAGCCCTTCCTCGCTGCCTCGTGCAGGCTTTCCAGGCAGAAGGCCATTTATTTGTCAAGGCAGACGTCAGTAAGAACAACTAAAAAATCAGTGATTTGATGCGTCAATCGCGAAAATCACGCAGCCGGCTATCCGGGATTCCCTGTCCTGATCCAAGTTGTTTTTACATCCCCCGGTCACGCTGCTAGGCTATCGCCACGCTTCGGCGTATGGCGCATGCAACAGGGCGCCAGATTCTGTCCAAACCCGTTAAGGAGTGAATGAATGACCAAGTCTCGAATCGCCGCTGGTGCGGCTCTGCTGGCCGTTGCTGGCCTGGCCAGTGCCGGCGAGTTTTCGGTGACGCCGGCCGTCGTGTCCGACTATGACTTCCGTGGCGCGACCCAGACCGACGAGGATCCCGCCTTCCAGCTGGGCGCCAGCTACAACTTCGACAGCGGCTTCTACGTGGGTGCCTGGGGCAGCACGCTGAAGTTCCCGGACCCGTCCGATGACGTGGAGGTGGACCTGTTCGCCGGCTACGCCGGTGACACCGGCCTGTTCGGCTACGACGTGGGTGTCAACTGGTACACCTACCCGGGCTGGAGCGACCTGAACACGGTCGAGCTGTACGCGGGCATCAGCAAGGACTGGCTCAGCGCCAAGCTGTGGTACTCGCCGGACTACGCCAGCACCGACGAGGACGGCTTCTACCTGGAGGCCAATGCGGTCTACCCGATCAAGGCCGTCGAGGGCCTGTCGCTGCTGGCCCACGTGGGCCGTTCCTTCGGCGATGCCTCGGGCTCGTTCGTGAAGACGCTGGACTACTCGGTGGGCGTTGGCTACTCGATCGCCAACTTCGACTTCGCCGTGAAGTACATCGACACGAACAAGAGCAGCCTGGACGCCGACCGCGTGTGGGCCTCGGTCTCGACCACCCTGCCCTGGGGCAAGTGACCAGACGGCCAGCTGGCCTGAGCTGACATGCACTGGCCCGGCGCGTGATGCGCCGGGCCTTTCTTTTTTGGGGGGGGAGCGCGGGGCGCCCCTTATCCCGCGGCCCGGATCGCCTTGCCCAGCGTCTCGACCAGCTGGTCGATCTGGCTCTTCTCGATGACCAGCGGCGGCGACATGGCCGTGATGTCACCGGCGGTGCGCACCAGGATGCCGGCCTCGAAGGCCTTCAGGAACACCTCGAAGCCGCGCTTGCCCGGGCTGCCGGCAATGGGTTCGTATTCGATGCCGGCGGTCAGGCCGTAGTTGCGGATGTCGATGACGTTCGGCGTGCCCTTCAGGCTGTGCACGGCCTCCTGCCAGTACGGCGCCAGTTCCTTCGCGCGCTGGAACAGGCCCTCGCGCTCGTAGAGGCCGATGGCGGCGATGCCGGCCGCGCAGGCCGTGGGATGGGCGGAGTAGGTGTAGCCGTGGAACAGCTCGATGGCCGTCTCCGGCCCGGTCATGAAGGCGTCGTGGATCTCCTTCTTCACCAGCACCGCGCCCATGGGCACGGCGCCGTTGGTGAGGCCCTTGGCGCAGGTGATGATGTCGGGCGTGACGCCGAATTCCTGCGAGGCGAAGGCCGAGCCGGTGCGGCCGAAGCCGGTGATGACCTCGTCGAAGATCAGCAGGATGCCGTGCCTGGTGCAGATCTCGCGCAGCTTCGCCAGGTAGCCCTTCGGCGGCGGCAGCACGCCGGTGGAGCCGGCGATGGGCTCGACGATCACCGCGGCGATGTTCGAGGCATCGTGCAGCGCCACCAGGCGCTCCAGCGCCTCGGCGAACTCGATGCCGTGCTCGGGCATGCCCTTCGAGAAGGCGTTCCTGGCGAGGTCGTGCGTGTGGGGCAGGTGGTCCGCGCCCGGCACCATGGCCGGGCTCCAGGCCTTGCGGTTGGCCACCATGCCGCCCACGGTGGTGCCGCCCAGGTTCACGCCGTGGTAGCCGCGCTCGCGGCCGATCAGCCGCGTGCGGGTGGCCTCGCCCTTCACGCGGTGGTACTGCAGGGCGATCTTCAGCGCGGTCTCGACGGCCTCGGCGCCGCTGTTGGCGAAGAACACATGGTCGAGGCCCGCCGGTGCGATCTTCACCAGGCGGTTGGCCAGCTCGAAGGCCTGCGGGTGCCCGAACTGGAAGGGCGGGGCGTAGTCGCAGGTCTCCAGCGAGCGCGCCACGGCCTCGCTGATCTCCCTGCGGCCATGGCCGGCGTTCACGCACCACAGGCCGGCCACGCCGTCGAGGATCTGCCGCCCGTCGGTGGTCCAGTAGTGCACGCCGCGGGCGTGCGAGAGGATGCGGGGGTTGGCCTTGAAGTGCCGGTTGGCGGTGAACGGCATCCAGAAGGCCTCGAGCTCTTGCCGCGTCAGCACGCGCGGGGCGAAGTCGGCGGGGCGGGCGTTCATGGGAGACTCCGGGAATGACCTGCCGACGATCATAGGAAAAGTTGACACGGGCGGCGATGCATTCCGAAATAACCCCATTCTCCCACCTCATCCCATGACCGCCACTTCCCCCACCGACTGGCATCGCCGCGCCGCGGCACTCTCGCCCCGCGAAGGGGTGTTCATCGAGGGCGAGTTCCGTCCTGCGCATTCGGGCGC
>QGUX01000123.1 GCA_003242275.1 Pseudomonadota bacterium
TTTTTTTTTTTCAAGCAGAACACGGATTAGGAGTTCTAGTAGGGTTCGGGGGCCTGGGAATTGTGTAAAGAGGACGGTACACCACGTCGCCGTGCTCGCGCACCGTGTAGTAGTCGGCGATCGAGATCGACTCGTTGTGCGTGATCAGGAAGCCGTGGATGGAGCCGGCCTTGGGTGTCCAGGTGCGAACGCGCGTGGCGGCGCCGGGCTGGTTCAGGTAGATGGCCGAGCCGCAGCCGAAGTCGTGGCGCCGCGCATCGCGCGGGAAGTTGCGCTCGTGCGAACCCCAGCCGAGCTCGGCCGGCTGGCAGCCCTCGCCGACGAAGCCGTCCACCGACCAGGTGTTGACGAACTCGCCCACCTCCTTGGGCCGGTTCGACACCTGCGTGTCCCGCTCGGCGATGTGGATCACCTTCACGTTCAGCGCCCGCGCCAGCGAGGCCCACTCCTCGCGCGTGGCAGGGTCGGGCTTGTCGAGCTGCACGCCGATGTCGTGCTTCAACGTCAGCAGTGCTTCCTTCACGAAGTGCGACACCAGTCCGGGATTGGCGCCGTGCGCGATCAGCGCGGTGGGGTTCTTCGCGGTCAGGTCGGTGCGCAGCGACAGCGCGTCCTCGCGCAGCGCGTAGTTGGTGCGCCGCCCCGGCGGCACCGTCGGGTCGGTGTAGCCGCCCGCCCAGGGCTCGATGCAGGTGTCGATGTACATGGCGCCGCGTTCCCAGCAGTGCTTGATCAGCGCCACGCTGGAGACGTCCACCGACAGGTTCACGAGGAAGTCGCCGCGGCCCAGCAGGCCGTCGAGCACGCGCCGGTAGTTCTCGCGCACCAGCGGCTCGACGATGAAGCGCACGCCCA
The DNA here is from genome assembly GCA_003242275.1 of Pseudomonadota bacterium. The sequence goes on from QGUX01000123.1 coordinate 856, forward strand.
TCTGCTCGGCTTCGGCGCGGCCCGCCTCGTCGGCGGTGACGATGACGATGCGCGAGGCCGGGATGCCGACGTGCCGCAGGATCAGCGGCAGCACGCCCTGCCCGATGCTGCCAAAGCCGATCATCACCATGCGGCCGGGGAAATCGACGTAGACCTTGTGCGACATTTTCGTTGCTGTACCTCGATCAGGCTTGCTGCAGTTTCTGCCAACCGGGTGGCAGGGTGTTGTCGAATCCGGGCAGGTCCTCCACCCGCCTGAGCCAGCGCGCGAGCTGCGGGTAGTGCACTTCGGCCGGCAGGAAGCGCCTGGCCAGCTCGCCGGCGCCCGGCTGCAATAAGGCACGATGCAGCACGCGGATGCAAGGGAAAATCGCGATGTCGGCCGCCGAGGGCGCATCGCCGACGATCCAGTCCCCCTGCGCCAGGCGCGCCTCGATGGTGCGCGCCTCGCGCGCCACGGTATGCATGGCGCGCACCAGCGCCGGCTCGCCGAAGCGCGGCGCGGGCTTCGACAGCTCGCCCACCAGCCGCATCAGGTCGGCCTCGGTGTAGGCCTGGAATTCGTTGATGACCCTCATGATCACGCCGGCCTCCTCGGGGCCGTGGCCGAACAGCGGCGGATCGGGGTACTTCAGGTCCAGGTAGTACATGACGGCCAGCGACTCGAACACCACGTAGTCGCCGTCCTTCACCACCGGCAGGCGGCCGCGCGGGTTCATGGCCAGCATCTGCGGCGACTTGTGCTCCTGGAACTCCACCTGCAGCAGGTGGCTGCGCCAGGGCAGGCGCTTGATCTCCAGTGCCAGCAGCACACGCCAGCAGAACGGGCTGCCGGCGCCCCAGTAAACGTCTATCACCCGGGGATTGTAACGATGAATTGTGCGCGCACGGGGGTGGCGCGATGATGCGCCCATGGAAGGCGATTCACCTGCCGGCGCGCTGCTGCCGGCCGACGCGTTGCGTGGCCTCCTCGGCAGGCCGGAAGTGCTGGTCGTGGACTGCCGCTTCGAGCTCACCCGGCCGGCATGGGGACGCGAGGCCCATGCGGCGGGACATGTTCCGGGCGCGGTGTTCGCGGCGATGGAACACGACCTCGCCGCACCACGCGGTCCAGGCACGGGCCGCCATCCCCTGCCCTCGCCCGGCGATTTCGCCCGCGTGCTGTCGGGTTGGGGTTTCACCGACGGCTCGCACGTGGTGGCCTACGACCAGGGCAACGGCGCCTGGGCCGCGCGGCTGTGGTGGATGCTGCGCTCGCGCGGCCACCGGCACGTGCAGGTGCTCGACGGCGGCTGGGCGGCGTGGCTGGCTGCCGGCGGAGCGGTGTCCTCCGAGGCACCCTCTCCCGTCCCCACGCCCGTGCAGCCGCGCCCCTGGACCGGCGTGATGGACAGCAGCGAGGTGGAGGCCGCGCTCGCGCGCGGCGACATCCTGCTGGTGGATGCACGTGGCGCCGACCGCTTCGCCGGACGGAACGAGACCATCGACCCGGTGGCCGGGCACGTGCCCGGCGCCGTGAGCATGCCCTTCGCCGGCAATGTCGGCGCGGACCAGCACTGGCTGTCGGCCGATGCCCTGCGCGCGCGCTGGCAGCCGGTGATCGAGGCCGCCGCCGGCCGGCCGGTGGTGGCGATGTGCGGCTCGGGCATCACGGCGTGCCACAATCTGCTGGCGCTCGAGCTCGCCGGGCACCGCGACACCCGCCTCTACGCCGGCAGCTGGAGCGAGTGGATCACCGACCCGGCCCGCCCCATCGCCACTGGAGGCCAAGCGTGAACGCGGACATGCGCGACCCGGCCCGGGCCGCGGGCAATGGCTGGAGCATCGAGGACTCGCTGGAGCTCTACCAGATCCCGGCCTGGGGCCAGGGCTACTTTTCCATCAATGCCCAGGGCCACCTGGTGGTGCGCCCGGACACCACGCCGCAGCGCGAGATCGACCTGCACGAGGTGGTGCGCGGACTGTCCGAGCGCGACCTGACCGCGCCGCTGGTGGTGCGCTTCTCCGACATCCTCAAGCACCGCCTGCAGCGCCTCGCCGACGCCTTCGCCCAGGCCATCGCCGAGAACGACTACGGCAACCGCTACGCGGCGGTGTTCCCGATCAAGGTGAACCAGCAGCGGCTGGTGGTGGAAGAGGTGTTCCGCTACGGCAGGGCGCACGGCTTCGGCCTGGAGGTGGGTTCCAAGCCCGAGCTGCTGGCGGTGATGGCGATGACCGAGGACTCGCCCGACCGCCTCATCGTCTGCAACGGCTTCAAGGATTCCAGCTACATCGAGGCCGTGATCCTGGCCACCAAGCTGGGCCGCACCATCATCCCGGTGGTGGAGAACTACTCCGAGCTGGACCTGATCCTGCGCCAGGCCGACAGGCACGGCGTCCGGCCGCGCATCGGCGTGCGCGTGAAGCTCTCGAGCGAGGGTTCCGGGCGCTGGCGGCAGTCGGCGGGTGACCGGTCCAAGTTCGGGCTGTTCGTCAGCGAGATCATCGAGGCGGTGGAGACGCTGAAGGCCCGCGGCATGCTCGACTGCCTGCAGCTGGTGCACTGCCACCCGGGCAGCCAGCTGCAGGACATCCGCCGCGTCAAGGAGGCGATCAACGAGCTGGCGCACGTCTACGTGGAACTGGTGCGCCTCGGGGCGGGCCTGAGGTACATCGACGTGGGCGGCGGCCTCGGCGTGGACTACGACGGCAGCGGCACCAACTTCCCCTCCTCGATGAACTACACGCTGGCCGAGTACGCCAATGACGTGGTGTACCGCATCGCCAGCGTCTGCAACGCGCGCGGCGTGCCCCATCCCATGATCATCAGCGAGTCCGGCCGCGCCATCGCCGCGCACCACAGCGTGCTGGTGTTCAACGTGCTGGGCCGCTCGGCGCTGGACCGCTTCACCGTCCGGCGCGAGGACCTGGATCTGCCGCCGGACGCCCCGCAGCCGCTGCGCGACCTGGCCGAGGCCTTCCAGGCCGTGGGCCCGAGGCGCCTGGTGGAGTGCTACCACGACGCGGTGACGGCGCGCGACGAGGCGCTGCAGATGTTCAAGCTGGGCCTGCTGTCGCTGCCGCAGCGCGCGCTGGCCGAGCGGCTGTACTGGGCCACCTGCACGCGCGTGCGCGACGCGGCGCGCAGGCTCGACGAGGTGCCCGAGGAGCTGGCCGAGCTCGAGGGCATCCTGTCGGACACCTACTTCTGCAATTTCTCGGTGTTCCAGTCGCTGCCGGACAGCTGGGCCATCGACCAGCTCTTTCCCATCGTGCCCATCCACCGCCTCGACGAGCAGCCCACCCGCAAGGCGGTGCTGGCCGACATCACCTGCGACTCGGATGGCAAGATCGACCGCTTCGTCAGCCTGCGCGACGTGAAGCGCACGCTGGAGGTGCATCCGCTGCGCGAGGGCGAGGACTACCTGCTGGCCGCCTTCCTGGTGGGCGCCTACCAGGAGACCCTGGGTGACCTGCACAACCTCTTCGGCGATACCCACGTGGTGCACATCCGCCTGCATGACCAGGGCGGCTGGTGGATCGAGGAGATCGTCAAGGGCGACACGGCCAACAAGGTGCTGGAGTACATGGAGTACGACGTGGAGGAGCTCTACCCGGCACTGGCGCGCGATTGCGAGCGGGCCGTGCGCGAGGGCCGCATGAGCGTGGCCGAGAGCCAGGCGCTGAAGCGCTTTTACGAGAACGAGCTGAACGGCTACGCTTACCTGGAGCCGTAGTGATGCATCGCGCCATGCGAGGAGTTGCCATGTTGCCGCGTCGTCGTCGAGCGTTGCTGGTGCCGCTGCTGCTCGCTGCCGCTGCTGCAGCCGCCGCGGCAGGCTGCGCCACCCATCCCTCCTCCCGCGGCTCGGTCAGCGCGGCGCTGGATGCCGCCATCAACGGCGGGCACCGCCCCGAGTCCGACCGGGCCCGCGACCGTTACCGCCACCCGAAGGAGACGCTGCTGTTCTTCGGCCTGCGCCCGAACCAGACCGTGGTCGAAATCACCCCGACCGGCGGCTGGTACACGCGCATCATCGCCCCGGTGCTGCGCGACCATGGCCGCTACATCGCTGCCATGCCGCCGGTGGTGCCCGGCAACGCCAACAGCGAGCGCTCGCGCCGCACCTTCACCGAGCTGCTGGCGGAGCACCCGGTGCTGTTCGACCGCGTCCAGGTCGTGGACTTCGCCCCCGGCACCACCCCGCTGGCACCGCCGGGCACCGTGGACCTGATCCTCACCTTCCGCAACCTGCACAACTGGATGGCGCGCGGCCAGGCCGAAGCCGCCCTGCGCACCATGTACGAGGCGCTCAAGCCCGGCGGCACGCTGGGCGTGGTGGAGCATCGCGGCAACGAAGCGGTGCCGCAGGATCCGCGCGCCGGCACCGGCTACGTCAACCAGGATTACGCCATCGAGCTGATCGAGAAGGCGGGCTTCCGCCTCGTCGCCACATCCGAGATCAACGCCAATCCGAAGGACACCAAGGATCATCCCGGCGGGGTGTGGACACTGCCGCCCACGCTGGCCGGCGATGCCGCGGAGCGCGAGAAGTACCTGGACATCGGCGAGAGCGACCGCTTCACGCTGAAGTTCGTGAAGCCCAGGTAACCCCGGCTCACCACATGTCGCGCAGGCGGCTGGTGGCGTCGATGGCCACGGGAGCGTCGGCGCTGGCCAGGCGTGCATCCGCGGCGCGCGAACCCGACCAGGAGACCTGCTCGAAGCACTTCAGCAGCTTCTCGGTGACGAAGCGGCTGCGCCCGCCGTAGACATGCGCGTCGCCGCGCGGCGCCTGCTGCGTCAGCGGGAACTTCAGCGGCTGCAGCAGCTGCAGCTCGTCGCGGGCGCGGGTCATGGCCACGTACAGCAGCCGCCGCTCTTCGTCGATCTGCTCCGGCCCCGTGGCGAACTCGTTCGGGAAACTGCCGTCCACCACGTTCAGCACGTACACCGTATCCCACTCCATGCCCTTGGCCGAGTGCACGGTGGACAGCACCAGGTAGTCCTCGTCCTGCGAGGCCGGGCCGGCCAGGTCGCTGGTCATGTTGGGCGGATCCAGCGTCAGCTCGGTGAGGAAGCGCTCGCGGCTGCCGTACTGCTGCGAGAGCTGCTCGAGCTGGTCGAGGTCGCCGATGCGCGTGTGGAAATGCTCGAACAGGCGCTCCAGGTGCGGCTGGTACCACTCTCGCACCAGGCGCACCTGCCCCGGCCACGGACGGCCCGGCTCGGTGAGCTTCTCCATCAGCGCGGCCAAGCGCCTGAACTCGCGCTCCACGGCGGCGGGCACCTTGATGCCGGCGAGCGCCCTGATCGAGCCGCCGGCCTCGGCCAGGGCGTCCAGCATCCAGCGCGCGTTCACCGGACCCATGCCGGGCAGGATCTGCAGGGTGCGGAACGCCGCCAGCTCGTTGCGCGGATTGTCGGCCCAGCGCAGCACCGACAGCATGTCCTTCACGTGCGCGCCTTCGAGGAACTTCAGGCCGCCGTACTTCACGAACGGGATCTTGCGCCGGGTGAGCTCCACCTCGAGCAGGTCGCTGTGGCCGCCGCTGCGGAACAGCACCGCCTGGCGGCGCAGCGCGATGCCGGTCTCGCGCCGCTGCAGCACCTGGTGGGCCACGTACTCGGCCTGCGACTCCAGGTCGTCGACGGTGACGTACTTCGGCGTGGTGCCGCCCGGCCGCGCGGCCAGCAGGTGCTTGCGGAACTGCCGCGGCGCATCCGCCATCAGCGCATTGGCCGCGTCCAGCACCATCTGCGTGGAGCGGTAGTTCTGTCCCAGCGGCACGATCTCGGCCGCCGGCTGGAAGCGCTCGGGGAAGCCGAGGATGTTCTCCACCGCCGCGGCCCGGAAGGAATAGATGGCCTGCGCGTCGTCGCCCACCACGGTGAGCCCCGCGCCGTCCGGCTTCATCGCCAGGATGATGTCGGCCTGCAGCTTGTTGGTGTCCTGGTACTCGTCCACCAGGATGTGGTCGAAGTGCCCGCCCACGTGCCGCGCCAGCTTCGGCTCGGATACCAGGATGTGCCAGTACAGCAGCAGGTCGTCGTAGTCGACGAGGCCGAGCTTCTGCTTGCGCTCGACGTAGGTGCGGAACAGGCGCACCAGGTCCTGCTCGAAGGGCGCGCACCACGGGAACTGCTCGAGCAGCGTCTCCGACAGCGGCTTGCCCGTGTTCACGCGATGCGAGTAGATCGCCAGGCACGTGTCCTTGCGGGGGAAGCGCTGTCCGGTCTCGGCCAGGCCCAGCTCGGTGCGGATCTGGTCGAGCACGTCGGCCGAATCCCCCCGGTCGATCACCGTGAAGGCGGGATCGAGCTTGAGCTGCGGCGCATAGTGGCGCAGCAGGCGGTTGCCCAGCGAATGGAAGGTGCCTGCCCAGGTCAGTCGCTGCGCGATCGGGCGCGACCTGGCACCCATGGTGTCGTCCAGCGCCTGCTTGAGGATCTCCACCGCGCGCCGGCGCATCTCCAGCGCCGCGCGGCGCGTGAAGGTGAGCAGCATGATCCGCTGCGGATCGACGCCGTTGAGCACCAGGTGCGCAACGCGGTGCGCCAGCGTGCTGGTCTTGCCGGTGCCGGCGCCGGCGATGATCAGCAGCGGGCCGGCCTTCAGCGGGCCCTCGGGCACGGGTTCGCCGTAACCCGCGGCCTTGCGCTGGGCATTGTTCAGGGCTTCGAGATGCGAGGGCACTGCAGACATAATCCGGGACGCACTATAAGCCAACGGCGCGTGGCATCGCCTCGCACCGCGCCACATTTGTCGACGCGTCGAGGAACCGCATGAGCGCCACAGAACGGGTATTCCGCGGAATCGTGATCTCGGTCGATGCCGGGCCGGTGCAACTGCCCAACGGGCGCAGCGCCTACTACGAGATCGTGCGCCATCCCGGCGGCGCGGCAGTGGTGGCCGTCGACGGATCAGCCAGGGTCTGCCTGCTGCGCCAGTACCGCCCGGCCGGCGGCGGCTGGGTGTGGGAACTGCCCGCGGGCCGCCTCGAGCCCGGCGAACCGCCGGAAAGCACCGCCAGGCGCGAGCTGCTGGAAGAAGCCGGCTGCGAGGCCGGCCAGTGGCAGTCGCTGGGCAGCATCCTCTCCTCGCCGGGCGTGTTCGACGAAGTCATCCACCTGTACCTCGCGCGCGACCTGGTACAGCGCGAGGCCCACCCCGAGCAGCACGAGGTGATCGAGGTGCACTGGGTAGCGCTGGCCGAGGCGGCGCGTCAGGCTGCGGAAGGTGAAATCCGCGATGCCAAAACTGTGATCGGCCTCATGCGCGCGGCAACCCGGATGACAAAATGACTGGTCAACAGGGCTGGACTGATATGCTCCGGAAATGAGCCGCGGCGGCAAGAGAGACGAGAAGTTTTCGATTTACGTCCCGAAGGACGACTCCCCGCCGGAGGCGCCCGACTACCTCGAGATCGTCGAGCCTGGCGTGGGCGGCAAGCCCGTCGACCGCCTGAAGGGCGGCGCCTACGACCCCTACCAGAAACTGGACCCCGGCCTGCCGGGCGACACGGCCCGCGTCCGCCGGCCGCGCGTGGACCTGCGCAAGCTGTCCGAGTGGATCAAGACCCAGCAGCGCGTGAAGGAACTGCGCGAGGAAGAAGAGAAGGCGCGCCAGAAGGCCTCCGAGGACAAGGGCGGCCTCACCGGCCGCTTCAGGTGGAAGAAGTAGGCCGCGCGGCGCGCGCCCGCCATCTTGCCGCCGCGGGCGGCAACGCCACCAGCACGACGGACAGGGCCAGCACGGCCGCGTGCACCCACCACAGCCCCATCCATGCGGGCGTTTCGCCACGTTCCAGCCAGGTCCTGCCGCTGGTGAGCAGCCCCGCGTAGACAGCGAACAGCAGCACGGCGAAGGGCACGCGGGCCAGCCTGCCCTGGCGGGGCGCGAGCCGTCCCAGCGGTACGGCCGCGATGCCCAGCACCAGCACCGCCGCCACCCAGCCGACGCGCCAGTGCCACTCGGCGCGCAGGCGTGGATCACCGGACGCCAGCAGCACGTCATTGGGCAAGTGGTCGGTGCGCGGCGGCCCGGGCAGGCGCGCCTCCCGCGCGGGCAGGCGCAGCAGCTGCCGCGCGAAGTGCATCACCTGCCAGCCGGGCGCACCGGGCGTTCCCTCGTAGTTGCCGCCGTCGACCAGCTCCACCTCGATGGCGTCGCCGGTCTCGTCGATGCGGTAGCGCGCGCGCCCGGCCACGATCACCTGCATGCGTGGTGCGCCATCCGCCGCAGCAGGCAGCTCGCGCTGCACGAACACGCCGCCCAGGCTGCCGTCCGGGAGGCGCCGGTCGAAGTGCAGCATCATGCCGTTGTCGAGGGTCCGGAAGGCGCCGGGTTCGAGGCTGCGAGTGATCGCCGTGCGCAGCGCCGCGATCCTGAGCTCGATGGCCTCGCGCGCTGCCTTCGGCCCGTCGACGAAGGCCACCCAGGCGGCCAGCAGCGCGACCGGCGCGACGGTTGCCGCGGCGGCGGCATGCAGCGGCGCACGCCCGACGCCGCCGGCCTCGGCGGCCGTGATCTCGCTGTCATGGTGCAGCCGTCCCAGCGCCAGCACCACGCCCAGCAGCACGGCGAAGGGCAGGATCACGCCCAGGTTGGTGCGCAGGGTCAGCAGCACCAGCCGCGGCACCGTGTCGCCGGGGATCTGTCCGTCGGCCGCGCGGCCGAGCACGAAGGAGAACTGGTAAATGGCCAGCACCGCCAGCAGCACCACCGCCACGACCAGCGTCCGCGTGGCCACCTCCCGCGCCACGTGGCGGAAGTAGATGCCCGGCAGCCGCGCGCGCATCGGCTACCAGGGCGCGTCGGCGCGGCGGGCGAAGCGGTACCAGGGGACGGCGGGGCCCCGGCGCGCCCCGCCCCC
>QGUX01000124.1 GCA_003242275.1 Pseudomonadota bacterium
CGGTGGGAGGGAGGAGGCGGGCGGGCGGGGGCGGGCGGCGCCCCGCCGGCCCGGTGATGGGCGTGACGGCCGGCAGGCCGGCTGCGCCGGGCGCCGGTGCGGCCGCGCCAGCCGCCGTGGTGGCCGGGCCGGCGCCCGGTCCCGCGCCTGGACGGGGAGCGCCGCCCGGCGCCGCGCCCGGACCCGCGCCGCCGCCGCGCGGACCGAAGCCGCCGCCGCCGAAGGTCAGGCGCCCGATGTCGCCCCGGCACACCGCGGCGTTCCAGTCGCGCTTGATCACGCAGGCTTCCTCGTCGGTGGCGATGCTGTCGAACTCGCCATCGTGGATGAGGATGTACGCGTTGGGGATGCCGCCCACCGAGCCGTCCAGGTCGTGGATCACGGCGGTCTTCCAGGCCACGATGCTGCCGAGGTCATTGCCCCACTTGCGCTCGAACTTCGGGAAGTGCACCGGCCGCGCATTGACGAACTTCGCGCCCTCGATGGCGTTCTCGGTGCTCACGCCGGCGCTGGTGTACAGCAGGTAGGACAGCGCGCCCGCCTGCCGGTACGGGTTGTCGGCGAAGTTCACGAAGGTGGTGTTCACCACGTCGTGGCGGTAGTCGTAGTACTCGTAGCCGCGGATGGGGAAGTCCGGGATCTGCGGCTTGGGCAGGCTGCGGCCCTGCGCCTTCTCCTCCGGCGTGCGCGGGTTGCCGATGTTCTCGGTCTCGCCCACGAACAGCGAGTCGATCACCAGCGAGGTGAAGGGATCCCGGCCGGCCGAGCCCGAGGCGTGGGTGTAGCCGATGGCGTTGTCCGCCACGCGCAGGTTCCGGAACACATGCATCTCGCCACGGCCCCACACGCCGCCGTTCCTGTTCTTGTACGAGGTCAGGTCCTCGAAGTAGGACTCCAGCGTGCGGCTGGAATTGTCCTGCGGGTTCTCCTTGGGCATGTGCGAGCTGCCGGTGACGCTGAAGCGTCCGTCCGGGCCGGCGTTGCGGTCGAACATGAAGCCGTCGTAGTTCGAGTGCGCCACGTTGCCCTTGAAGATGCCGAGCTTCGTGCGCCGCGGCCAGATGGTCTTGCTGACCTCGGTGCCGTCGAAGGCGCCGGTGGGATGCTCGGGCAGCGACAGCCAGAAGCCGGTGACATCCGAGCCGGCCGCCACGTTGTCGATGTAGTGGTTGTTCGGGTTGGTGATCCAGAACGAGGAGACGGTGTTGTCCGAGGGGATCAGCACCTCCTTCGAGGTCTGGCCCGAGTTGCGGAACACATTGCGCTGGTCGAAGTCCGGCATCTCGCCCGCGGCCGCCAGGATGGTGGGCTGGCAGGGCTTGGTCGGGTGGCACTTGGTCTGGATGGCCAGGTTGCGCACGTACTGGTTGCCGGTCTCGATGCCGTCCTCCAGGAAGAAGCAGTGGCCCACGGTGTTGTAGGTCACGTTGTTCTCGATCCGGAGGTTGTTGGTGCCATGCACGGTCACGCAGCGGTTGTACGTGTCGTGGATCGAGGCGTTCCTGATGTACTGGCCATCGGCATCCCCGACGAGGTGCCAGTGCACGGGATAGCGGGCCAGCGTCAGGTGCTGGCCCATGCGCCGCAGCTCCACGCCCGACACGTAAATGCGGCTGGTGGGCATGGCCATGATGTGGCCGCCGAAGTAGCTCTGCTCGGCGTCCTCGGAGGCCTGGATCAGGATGTTGCGGGTCAGGAGCCCCACCTCGCCGCGCTCGTCCACCTCGAAGGTGATCTTGCCGAAGTGCATGTACTCCAGCGGCTTGTCGAGCGTGATGGTGTTGCCGCTGATGGCGCGGATGGTGCGCCGCTCGGCCTGGCGCGGATCGTAGTCGGTGGAGGCCAGCACGATCTCGTCGCCGGGGCGCCAGCCATAGGCATTGAGCACCTCGATGGTGGTCGCGCCCGCCTCGGCGGTCTTCGCCAGCCTGGTCCAGGTGTGGGTGCGGTCGCCGTGCAGGCGCAGGGTGCCGCCGGAGATCATGATGCCGCGGTCCCCCATGCCGGACATGATGTCCTCGCCCTTCACGTTGTCGGTGAAGGTGATGGTGGCCTTCTTCGTGTGCGGGTGCGACGGCGTGCCGATCTCGAGTTCACCGTGCAACATGATCCATTCGGTGACGAGCTCGAGGTCCCTGTCGTTCGAGAACACCAGCTTGCCCTCGATGGTGAGGCCATTGAGCGGCGGCGGGCTCACGTCGAGCACCACGACCTTGTCCTTTGCAATGGTCACCTTGTCGCCGGCCTTCGGCACCTTGCGGTCCGGCCACGCGGCCGGATCGGACCAGTGGCTGGCATTGGCCGGCACGGCCTGCGCCTGCGCGACGCTGATGGCGCCGCCGAGCGCCAGCGCCGGCACCAGGGATGCAAGCAGGATGGAGCGATAGCGAATGCCCATGGAATCGACCCCCGAGTCGGAATTCGTTGTTGGGCCGGAGGATAGCGCGATCGCCCGCGCATGGCCTTCCCTGCGCGGCAGGGCGAGTGCCCGGGAAGCGGGGATTCATCGGGGAGGCCCTTCGGTCGGGCCGGGCAGGACTTTCGCGAACCGAAGGCCGGGACGCGGAACTCCCGCCGGGGACCTGCCCGGCGGGAGTGCGGAACCGGGGTTCCTAGCGGCTGACCATCACGCTGCCGCCGCCGCCGCGGCCGCCGTCGGCGGTCGAGACGATCTTCAGCCACAGCGCTCCGTCGGCCTTGTAGTACGCGGTCGAGGTCGCCTTGCGCAGCGCATCCAGGCTGTCCACCGGCGTGCCCGCCGCGGCCGTGGTGAAGCCGGGCAGCTCGAAGACCACCCACGAGCCCGGGTCGAGCTCGGTCAGGGCGATGTTCACCGACGGCCGCTCGGTGGTCACCTTGATCTCGGTGCCGGCGCGCACCTTGGTCGCCGTCAGCTCATAGGTCTTGCCGTTGCGGCTCAGGTACACCGGCGGCTGCGCCGGCGCGCCGCCCGGGCCGCCCAGGCGGGGACCCGCAGCCCCCGGGGCGCCGCCAGGCGCGCCACCGGGAGCACCCGCGCCGGGCGCACCGCGCGGCGCCGCGCCAGGCGCACCGGCGCCAAAGCCCGGCGCGCCAGCGCCGCGGCCGGTCGCACCCGGTGCGCCCGCACCCGGACCGGCCGCGCCACGCGGCGGGCCGCCCGCGCCACCGCGCGGACCACCAAAGCCGAAGCCCTGGGCGCCCACCGACAGGCGGCCGATGTCACCCTTGCAGATCATCGCGTTCCAGTCGCGCTTGACCTGGCAGGCCTTCGGTTCATCCGCGAGGGTGTCGTTGACGCCCTCGAGATTGATCAGCACATAGGCGTCCTTGCCGGCGCCGAGCGAACCGTCCTTGTCGCGGATGACCGCGGTCTTGTAGGCCACGCTGCTGCCGTTGTCGTTGGCCCACTTGCGGTCCATCGGCGGGAAGTACACCGGCTTGGCATCGACGAACTTCACCCGCTCCACCGAGTTGTTGGTGGTCACCGCGAAGCTGGTGTACAGCAGGTAGGACATGGCGCCGGTCTTGCGGGTGGCGTTGTCCTTGTAGTTCACGAAGGTGGTGTCCACCACATCGTGGCGCAGGTCGTAGTACTCGTAGCCGCGGATGGGGAAGTCCGGCAGCTCGGGCTTGGGCAGCGAGCGGCCGTACTTCTTCTCCTCCGGCGTGCGCGGGTTGCCGATGTTCTCGGTTTCGCCCACGAACAGCGAGTGCTCCACGCGCGAGGTGAAGGGATTGCCGCCGCCGAAGCCGGCCGCGTGCGTGAAGCCGATGGCGTTGTCCGCCAGCTTCAGGTTCCTGAACACGTGCATCTCGCCGCGGCCCCAGATGGCGCCGTTGCGGTTCTTGTACGCGGTCAGGTCGGCGAATACCGTCTCCAGCGCGCGGCTGTTCGGGTCGGCCGGGTTCTCGCGCGCCCAGTGCGAGTCGCCGGTGACGCTGAAGGTGTTGTCCTGGTTGATGTTGCGGTCGAACATGAACGAGTCATAGTTCGAGTGGCCCACATTGCCGCGGAACTCGCGGAAGGGCGTGCGCCGCGGCCAGGTGTTCTTCGCGACCTCGGTGCCCTCGAACTGGCCGTTCGGGTGCTCGGGCAGCGAGACCCAGAAACCGTTCACGTCCGAGCCGGCCGCCACGTTCCCGATGAAGGTGTTGTCCGGGTTGGTGATCCAGAAGCTGGCCACCGTGTTGTCCGAGGGCAGCAGCACGTCGGCATCCGCGATGCCGTTCGACACCGCCCGCTGGCCGCTGCCGCGCGCCTGCTGGGCGGTGCGGCCGAAGGCCTCGCCCGAGGCTGCCAGCACCGTCGGCACGCAGGTCTTGGTGGGATGGCACTTGGTCTGGATGGCCAGGTTGCGCACGAAGCGGTTGCCGTGCTCGATGCCGTCCTCCAGGAAGAAGCAGTGGCCCACGGTGTTGTAGGTCACGTTGTTCTCGACCTGCAGGTTGTTGGTGCCGTGCACGGTCACGCAGCGGTTGAAGGTGTCGTGGATGGCGGAGTTCTTCACGTACTGGCCATCGGCGTCACCCACCAGGTGCCAGTGGATGGGGTAGCGCGCCAGCGTCAGGTGCTGGCCCATGCGCTGCAGCTCCACGCCCGAGATGTACATCCTCGACGACGGCATCGCCATGATGTGGCCGCCGAAGTGCGACTCGGCCGCGTCATCGGAAGCCTGGATCCTGATGTTGCGCGTCAGGAGGCCCACCTCGCCGCGCTCGTCCACGCCGAAGGTGACCTTGCCGAAGTGCATGTACTCCAGCGGACGATCCAGCGTCAGCGAGTTGCCGTTGAGGGCGCGGATGGTGCGGCGCTCGGCCTGGCGCGGATCGAAGTCCGTCGACGCCAGCACGATCTCGTCGCCCACCCGCCAGCCGGAGGCATCGAGCACCTCGATGGTGGTGGCGCCGGCGTTGGCGGTCTTCGCCAGCTTGGTCCAGGTGTGGGTGCGGTCGCCGTGCAGGCGCAGCGTGCCGCCGGAGATCATGATGCCGCGATCGCCCATGCCGGCCATGATGTCCTCGCCCTTCACGTTGTCGGTAAAGGTGATGGTGGCGTTGCGGGTGTGGGGCCGCTCGGGCGTGCCGATCTCCAGCTCGCCGTGCAGCATGATCCACTCGGTGGTCAGCTCCAGGTCGGCGTCGTTGGAGAACACCAGCCTGCCGTCGATCGACAGTCCGTTCAGCGGCGGCGGGCTGACGTCGAGGATGACGGTCCTGTCGCGCGCGATGGTGACCTTGTCACCGGCGGCCGGCACCTTGCGGTTCGGCCACGTGGCCGGATCGGACCAGCGCGTGGCGGCGGATGAACCCGCATCCTGCGCCTGCGCCAGCGACGCCATGCCGCCGAGCAGGAGCGCGGGAACCAGAGAAGCAAGCAGGACCGGGCGGAATGCCTTGCCCATGGAAAACCCCCAATTCAGATTTGGCGCGCGAAGCATAGCCTGAACGGACGAGGGGGGCTCGTCCGGAAGGGAAGGGGGGGCCGGAGTGCGAAAACTTCGCGCTGCTTCAGCCCGCCGGCTGCGGCCAGGTGAAATCCGGGCGCAGTCCCGGGTACACCGGCCGGCCGTCGTCGGGCTTCGGGTAGCCCTTCGATTCATCCCAGAAGGCGTGGTAGGTGGCCTCCGGGAATCCCTCGCCGTAGCCCATGAGGTCCGGCACGCCGACGCGGATGCGCTTCAACCGGTCATCCAGCATCAGCACCGCGTTGCACTCGGTGCACAGGCAGATCTCCAGCGGACCGTCCGGGTTGTCCTTGTTGAACGGCACGCGAGCGATCTTCTCCGGATGATCGACCTTCACGTCGCCGTACCGGAAGAAGGCCACGTGCGTGGTCCGGCGGCCGGTGACCGCCTTGCACACATTGCAATGGCAGACGTGGTTGTCAGCAGCGCTCCGTCATCCGTGCCGTGGAGCGAAACCGGCTGGGCCCGGAATCCAAGGCGCACGCGGCCTGCATCGCCGAAGGTGTCGTCCGGCGTTCCCGCGGACGCCCCGTCGAGCCGGATGCGGGTGACCACCGTGGAATCCTCGCCGGCACGTGCCACGTACAGCCACGCATCAGCGCCAGCAGCATGTCGAAGGACAGCTTCGGCAGCTCCACCGGCACGCCGCCCCGCAGCACGCGCTGCTGTCCCACGTCCAGCTCGATGTCACCCGCGCGCCAGA
The DNA here is from genome assembly GCA_003242275.1 of Pseudomonadota bacterium. Next base: position 6,151 of record QGUX01000124.1, read on the forward strand.
TTCCCGTGCGCTCGCGGTCGCCTTCTTCCCTGGCCATGGGCCGGATTATGGTCCAGCGCCAACGTGATTCGACCGCCTTTGGCTGGATTTTGGCGAAGCTGTGGCCGCACTTCGGCCAACCCTCATGCGTCGCCGTGCGGAAAGGGGAATGGTGCCGGGACCTCGTACCGAAGGACCGCCAACCAACCCCGGGAGACGACGCCATGTCCAGGGCCAGACCATGCCGGACCACCATCATCCTCGCGCTGCTCGCCATGCCGCCGGCCACCCTGCCTGCCCGGGCAGGGAACGAGCGCGTGATCAAGGTTTCCACCGTCGAGCAGCTCTACCGCGCCGTGAACGATCCGGCCAACGCCGGCGCGACGCTCGAGCTCAAGCCCGGCACGTACGTGCTCACCGCGGACGGGCCCGACGGACTGCCGCGTCCCAACGGCGGCCGGCTGGAGCTGCAGAAGGACATGTCCATCCGCGGCCGCGCCGGCGACCGCACTGCCGTCACCATCGATGCCTGGAACCTGCCGGCGACGTCGTTCCCGCAGAATGTCAACGGCCTGAACCTCGGCCCCAATGCCGCGGTGAGGCTGGGCAGGGGACGCAACACCCTGTCCTGGCTCACCGTGCGCGACGCGCGCTTCGCGCAGGCCAACATCGATTCCGGGTTGCAACCGCTGGACCCGGGCGCGGCCCATGTGCGGCTGGAGCACGTGGCCTCGAGCGGCTCCACGCGAGGCGCCAACCTGCTGAACTTCGGGCCGCTGGCCTCGGGGCAGGTGCTGGTGGCCGAGATCCTCGACTGCTACTTCTTCGACAACACCTTCAACCTCTCCGAGGGCATCCGCATCGGCAACTTCCAGGGCGCCACGAACGCCAGGGTGTATGCGCGCATGGTCGGCAATTCCTCCTGGGGGCAGTTCCAGGGGCGGCTGATCGTCAACAACCGCGCGATCTCCTCGGAGGTGCATGTGCTGTCGGTGGGCAACGCGTTCTTCGACAACGGCGCCGGTACCATCATCGTGGGCGGCCTGAGCTCGAACGACACGCGCGCCGACGGCAATACCATCCACTTCGTCTCGCGCAACGACTTCTTCGGCCGCAACAACGGCGACACCGACTTCGACCGCGGCGGGCTGGTGGTGCTGGGCACCGAGGACATCTCGGATGCCGGCGGTGGCAGCTTCAACACGGTGAACGTCACCGTGTCGGGGGCGAAGATGCGTGACAACCAGCTCGCCGACCTCGCCGTCATCGGCGCGCGCGCGCTGTCGGCGGCGACGATCTCCAACAGCCTCGGCAACCACGTGACGGTGCACCTGCCGGATGGCCACAACCCGCAGGTGCGCAACTGGGTGGAGCTGATCGCCGACAGCGTGCCGGTGGCGCCGGGCACGGGCAACAAGGTCACGGTGATCCGGGGCGGGCACGACCACGGCGCCCACGGCCAGGGCGGGAAGGGCCAGAACGGGAAGGGTCAGAACGGGAAGGGCCAACCGGGACATGGCGCCGGCGGACATGGCGTCGGCGGACATGGCCACTGACCGGAGCTGACAAGGAAAAGGCCCCCGGCCTCGCGGCCGGGGGCCCCTGTCCGATCGACGCGAGCGGCCCTAGCGGCTGACCTTCATGCGCACGCCGCCACCGGGCGCGCCGCGGCCGTCATCACCGGGCGAGACCAGCTTCACCCACAGCGCATCCTTGTCCTTGTAGTAAGCGGTGGTGGTGGCCTTGCGCAGCGCCTCGACGCTGTCCACTGCGGTGCCCGAGTCCGCCTTCGTGAATCCGGCGATCTGCAGGATCACCCACGAACCGGCATCCAGCTCGTTCACGTGCAGGTCCATCTCGGTGCGCTCGGTGTCCACGCGGATCTCGGTGCCGGCGCGCACATTGGTGCCCACCGGGATCGAGAACTGCCTGCCCTTGTGGCTCAGCTTCACCGGCGGCAGGTCCTCCGGGCGCGGGCCGCTGCTGGCGCCACGACCGACGGCGCCGAAGGCGAAGCCGCGGCCGTCGATGAAGCTCAGGCGGCCGATGTCGCCCCGGCACACCGCGGCATTCCACTTGGCCTTGACCTGGCAGGCCTCGTTGTCGACGGCGACGCTGTTGTTCGGGCCGTCGTGGATCAGCACGTAGGAGTTGGGGCCCAGGCCCAGCGAGCCGTCGCGGTCCCTGAACGAGGCGGTCTTGTAGGCCCAGCTGCCGGCGCTGATGTCATTGCCCCACTTCAGCTCCATGCGCGGGAAGTGCACCGGCTTGGCATTGACGAACTTCACCTTCTCCACGGCGTTGTTCGAGCTCATGCCGAAGCTGGTGTACAGCAGGAAGGAGATGGCACCGGCCTCGCGGGTGGCGTTGTCGGCGTAGTTCACGAAGGTGGTGTTCACCACGTCGTGGCGGTAGTCGTAGAACTCGTAGCCGCGGATGGGGAAGTCCGGCAGCATGGGCTTGGGCAGGCTGCGGCCGTACTTCTTCTCCTCCGGCGTGCGCGGATTGCCCACGTTCTCGGTCTCGCCCACGAACAGCGAGTCGACCACCTGCGAGGTGTAGTCGTAGCGGCCGCCGGCGCCCGAGGCGTGCGTGTAGCCGATGGCGTTGTCGGCCAGCTTCACGTTCCTGAACACGTGCATCTCGCCGCGGCCCCAGATGCCGCCATTCCTGTTCTTGTACGAGGTGAGGTTCTCGAACACCGCCACCACCGGCTGGCTGTTCGGGTCGGCCGGGTTCGAGAGGCCGATGTGCGAGCTGCCGGTCACGCCGAAGGTGTTGTCCTGGTTGATGTTGCGGTCGAACATGAAGCCGTCGTAGTTCGAGTGGGCGACGTTGCCCTTGAACTCGCGGATCGGCGTGCGCCGCGGCCAGACGGTCCTGGCGATCTCGGTGCCCTCGAACTGGCCGTTCGGGTGCTCGGGGAGCGAGAGCCAGAAGCCGTTGGCGTCGGAACCCGCGGCCACGTTGTCGCGGTAGACGTTGTCGGGATTGGTGATCCAGAACGACGCCACCGTGTTGTCCGAGGGCAGCAGCACATCGGCATCCGCGATGCCGTTGGACACCGCCCGCTGGCCGGCCTGCGCCAGGCCCTGGCGCGGCTGGGCGTGCTCGCCCGAGGCGGCGAGGTTGGTCGGCACGCAGGGCTTGGAGGTGTGGCACTTGGTCTGGATGGCCAGGTTGCGCACGTACTCGTTGCCGTGCTCGATGCCGTCCTCCAGGAAGAAGCAGTGACCCACGGTGTTGTAGGTCACGTTGTTCTCGATGCGCAGGAAGTTGGTGCCATGCACCGTCACGCAACGGTTGTAGGTGTCGTGGATGGCGGCATTCTTGATGTACTGCCCGGGCGCATCACCCACCAGGTGCCAGTGGACGGGGTAGCGGGCCAGCACCAGGTTCTGCCCCATGCGGGTGAGCTCGACGCCGGCGATGTACATCTTCGACGACGGCATGGCCATGATGTGGCCGCCGAAGAAAGACTCGGCCGCATCCTCGGAGGCCTGGATCTTGATGTTGCGCGTCAGCAGGCCCACCTCGCCGCGCTCGTCCACGTCGAAGGTGATCTTGCCGAAGT
>QGUX01000125.1 GCA_003242275.1 Pseudomonadota bacterium
GCGCCCCCCCCCCGGGCGGCGGGGCCCCCCCCCCCGGGGCGCCGCCCGGCCCACCAGACCCTGGGGCGGGCGGCCCCGCCGGGGGGTTGACGCCCCGGCCCCGGCGGCCCCGCTTGGCGGGGCCGCCAAAGCGCCACCCGCCAGTCCCGTCCCGCCGACACCAGGTATGCCCCGCCCGGCTGGAAGGCCAGCGCCTCGATGCGGTCCTCGTGCGCATTGAGCTGCAGCGGCTCGCTGCCCTCCGGGCCCTTGCCGCCGAAGTCCCACACCACGATGCTGCTGGCGCCGCTGGAGGCGGTGGCCAGCAGGCGGCTGTTGCCGCTCCACGTGGTGTGCCCGACCTTGCCCTCGTAGCCGCTCATGCGCGAGCGCTTGCGGTTGTTGATGTAGCGGAAGTTCACCGTGCCGTCGGCCAGGCCGCAGGCGGCGATACGGCCGTCCGGCGAGATCGCCAGCGTCAGCGGCGTGCCCTCCAGCACGAACTCCTCGATGGTGGGTGTGTCGACGCGGTCGATGAACAGCGCGCCGTTGGCGGCGGCCAGCAGCTCGTCACGGCCGCGCCAGGCCAGGTGCAGCAGGTTGGCCGTGTGGCCGGCGAGTTTCGTGGCCGGCGCACCGGCGGCGTCGAACACCAGCGCGTCGCGACCCGAGGCAAAGGCCAGGCGCTGGCCGTCGGCGCGCCAGGCCAGGCCCGCCGCCCAGCGCGGCGAACGGTGCAACGTGCGCACCGTGGGCGGCCCTGCCTGCAGGTCCCACAGGTTCACCGCGCCGTCCTGGCCTGAGACCGCAAGCAGGGTTCCCTTCGGCTGCCAGGCCATCTCGATCACGCCGGGCAGGTGCTCGCCGAACTGCATGGCCTCGCCGCTGGCGGCATCGATGCGGTACAGGCGGCCCTCGCCGCCGCCCACGGCCAGCGTGCGCCCGTCCGGCGACCACGCCAGCGCCGCCGGGAAATCCTCGATGGTGGCGACCGGACCGGCCGCCAGCCTCGCGTTCTCGCCGCTCATCGCCTCACGAAGCCACGCAGCTGGCAAAACCGTTCATCAGTTCCTCACGATCGAGGTTGCGGCCGATGAACACCACCTGGCTGGAACGCGGTCCGCTGCCCCACGGCCGGTCCGGGCGGCCGTCGAACATCATGTGCACGCCGTGGAAGATGTAGCGGCGCTCGTCGCCCTTGATGTTCAGCACGCCCTTCATGCGCAGGATGTCCTCGCCGTGCGCCTGCAGCAGCCAAGACAGCCCGTCATTGAACTTGGGCGGGGCCAGGGCGGCGGATTCCCCGGTGCCGGTTGGGCGGATCTCGGGGGCGTGGGGGTGCGAGGCGAACTTCACCCCGGCGGCCACCGGCGCGGGCAGCACCAGGCCGAACTCGGCCGGCGCATGCTCGACGAACACGGCATGCGGGCCGGCCTTCTCCACGTCGATGCACCACTGGCCGCCCATGCACTGCATCTCCAGCGCAAACGGTGCCGTGCCCGGCGCCAGGTGCGCGCCGCTCTCCAGCACGCGCGGCTTCTCCGCGAACACGCGCACGGCCGGCTCGACCTGCGATTCCAGCGCCTCGCGCGTGGCGGCGGCCAGCGGCAGCACCGCGATCTTCAGCGCGCCATGGTCGTGGCCGTGGTGGTCGTGCCCGTGCTCATGGCCCTCCCCGTGGTCGTGGCCATGGTCATGCCCGCCCGCATGCGGGCCTGCCGCGCGCAGGATGTTGTGGCCGGCCTTCAGCTCCACCGCACCGGCCCACTCGAAGGGGTACTGCGGTTCGAGGAAGCGGCGGTCGAAGGCCAGCGCGCGGTCCAGGTCGAAGGCGCCGAGCCCCAGCACCACCTCGATGGGCACGGCGGCGTTCACGGCGCGGTGGATCTTCGCCGTGCCATTGATGCCGTGGATCTTCTGCTCGATGCGCGCCAGGTCCTGCTCGCCGACCAGGTCGGTCTTGTTCAGGATCACCACGTCGGCGAAACCCACCTGGATGGCCGGCTCCTTCAGGTCCTCGAGGTGCTGCTCGAAGTGGCGCGCATCCACCAGCGTCACGATGGCATCCACCACGAACTGCTCGCGCAGGTCGTCGTCGAGGAAGAAGGTCTGCGCCACCGGCCCCGGGTCGGCCATGCCGGTGGTCTCGACCAGCACGTGGTCGAAGCGGTCGCGGCGCTTGAGCAGCTGTCCCAGCACGCGGATCAGGTCGCCGCGCACCGTGCAGCAGATGCAGCCATTGCTGGTCTCGAAGATCTCCTCCTCGGCGCCGATCACCAGCTGGTGGTCCACGCTGACCTCGCCGAACTCGTTCTCGATCACCGCGATGCGCTTGCCGTGCTGCCCGGAGAGGATGCGGTTGAGCAGCGTGGTCTTGCCCGCACCCAGAAAGCCCGTGAGCACGGTGACGGGAATGCGCTGCACCGGGCTCATGCGAAGGTCCCCGCGGCGGTATCCATTTCCCACACCGTCAGGTTGCAGTCGCGGTGCAGCCAGAAGCCCGCGCCCAGGTGGCGGAAGGACTTCTTCAGTTCGCGGCGATACCAGGCGCCCGAACGCAGGCTGACCGCCGGATCGGTCCGCGACTGGTCGCAGTTCTCCTCCCAGTCCTCCCTGGTCAGCACGCCGAAGTACAGCAGCCCGCGGCACACGCGGGCCAGGTTCTGCAGTGCACGACGGGTCTGTTCCGCATCCAGGTACTGCAGCACGTCGTAGCAGATCACGATGTCGTACTTCGCCCTGCGGTCGAAATCCTGGATGCCGCCGTGGATCCAGCCAAAGCGCCTGCAGAGGTACTCGCTGACCTCCAGGCCCGTATAGGTCGCGCGCGGCAGGGCACGCTTGAGCGGCGCCCTGAGCAGTCCCATGCCGCAGCCGGCGTCCAGGATGCTGCGCACCGGCAGGCCCAGGTGCCCGGCCATCGCGGCAATCAACCTGCCGCGGGCATTCATTTCGGCGCGGTTGGTCACCGCGGTGCGCGGATTCTCGTAGAACCGCTGGTAGTACGCCCGGTCAAACTGCTTCGTCATTCCTTTACCATAGGCACTTATGCCCGCCCCTTCCCCACGCGTCGGATTCGTCAGCCTCGGCTGTCCCAAGGCGCTCGTCGATTCGGAGCGCATCCTGACGCAACTGCGCATCCGCGGCTACGAGATTTCACCCAGCTACGACGACTCCGACCTCGTGGTGGTGAACACCTGCGGCTTCATCGACTCGGCCATCGACGAGTCGCTCGAAGCCATCGGCGAGGCCATCGACGCCAACGGCAAGGTGATCGTCACCGGCTGCCTCGGCGCCAATCCGCAGCGCATCCTCGACGCCCACCCCAAGGTGCTGGCCGTCACCGGCCCGCATGCCACCGAGGCGGTGCTCGAGGCGGTCGACCGCCACCTGCCGCGCCCGCACGATCCCTTCATCGACCTCGTGCCGCCGCAGGGCATCCGCCTCACGCCGCGCCATTATGCCTACCTGAAGATCTCCGAAGGCTGCAACAACCGCTGCACCTTCTGCATCATCCCCGCGCTGCGCGGCCGGCTGGTCTCGCGGCCGCTGGAGTCGGTGCTGGGCGAGGCGCAGCGGCTGGTGGCTGCCGGTGTCAGGGAACTGCTGGTCATCTCGCAGGACACCAGCGCCTATGGCGTGGACCTGCGCTACCAGCCCGCGACCTTCGCCGGCGCCGAGTACCAGACCCGCTTCCTCGACCTGGCGCGCGCGCTGGGCGGCTTCGGCGTATGGGTGCGGCTGCATTACGTCTATCCCTATCCGCACGTGGACGAGGTGCTGCCGCTGATGGCCGAGGGCAAGGTGCTGCCCTACCTCGACATCCCCTTCCAGCACGGCAGCCCGTCGGTGCTCAGGCGCATGCGCCGGCCCGCGCATGCCGAGAACACGCTCGAGCGCATCCATGCCTGGCGCAAGGCCGTGCCGGACCTCACGCTGCGCTCGACCTTCATCGTCGGTTTCCCCGGGGAGACCGAAGCGGAATTCGAAGAACTGCTGCAGTGGCTGGATGAAGCCGGGCTCGACCGCGTCGGCTGCTTCAAGTACTCGCCGGTGGAAGGCGCCGCCGCCAATGACATCCCCGGCGCGGTCGCGCCCGAGGTGATGGAAGAGCGCTACGAGCGTTTCATGGAGAAGGCCGCCGCCATCTCCGGTCGCCGGCTTGCCGCCAAGGTGGGGCGGGAGATGACGGTGCTGGTGGACCATGTGGATGGCAGCAAGGCCGTGGGACGCGGGCCCGGCGACGCGCCCGAGATCGACGGTGTGGTCAACATCCGCAAGGCCAAAGGGCTGAAGCAGGGCGACTTCGCGCGGGTGCGCATCACGGCCGCGGGCACCTACGACCTCGAGGCGGAGCTGGTGAAGGCCGGCGTGGCGCCGGCATTGCAGCCCACCTGATCCGCATTCAGCCGCTGCCGCGACCGGCCAGCTTCTGCTGCAGGGCGCGGGCGGTTTCCTCGTCGAGTTCCAGGCCGAACACCTCCCGCAGGGCCCTTGCGACCTCGGCGGGATCCTCCAGCACGCGTCGCGTCGTGCGGCCCGCGCGATCGTGGAAGCCCAGTTCCAGGTCACGCAGCACGTGCCGCCCCTCCGGCGTCGCCCGCGACAGCACCAGCGCCTGTGTGAAGTGCGAGGCCGGATCCATGCAGAGCTGGAAGTTCGCCGCCTCGAAGTCGATCGGCAACTGCGGCTGCAGGTCGAAGCGGTACATGGGTTGCCACTCGCCGCGGATGGAAACCCACAGCAGGCGTTCGCCGTTACCGAGGCGCGCCAGGCGGTACAGGTCATGCCCCACCCGTTGGGGGTTCTCGTCCGCCATGTCGATCGCACCGCAGACGCTCTGCCCCCCGAATCCCACGTCCGCCAGCCACTCGCGCCCGTCGATGCGGACCAGCAGCGCGCGATGCGTGCGCGGCGTGACCGCATCCACGCCCCGGCCCCACAGCACACGTCCCGCCAGGTCGGTCACGTCGAATCCCAGCGCGCGCAGCGCGTTGCCGAACAGCAGGTTCTGCTCGAAGCACCAGCCGCCGCGGCCACGCAGCACCAGCTTCTCGAATACCGCCTCGGGGTCGAGGCTCACGCGGCGGCCGAGGAAGGCATCGAGATTCTCGAAGGCGATGGCACGGGCATGGGCAGTGGCCAGCGCCGAGAGCGACCCCGGCGTGTTGCCGGCCGGGCGATGGCCGACCCGTCCCAGGTACTTCGACAGCTGTGTGGAGTCGAGCATGCAGCCGCTCATCGTGGATCGATCCACAGGCCAGTATACGTCCGTACTTCCGTGCGATGATCCGCCCCATGCGCAGGGAAGCGTTCATGCCCGCGGGAGTGGCGATGCTCCTCCTGCTGGTCGCTGTCTTCTTCATTGGCCCGCGGGATCGCGACGTGGGCATCGCAACGACTGCCGCCCCTGAACCCGCGCTTGCGCTGGACGGCGAGGCGGAAGCCGCCGGCAGCGGCGCCGCCCCTGCACCCGGGGTCGAGGCGGCCGGTGGCGGGCGAATGCGTACACTCATCGCCCGCTATTCCGCGCGGCTGTCGAGCGAAGCCCGCGAGGACGATTGCGTCCAGGCCGTTGAAGGAGTCACGAAGCTCCTGTCCGGCCCAGGCCCGGGCGAACTCAGCGACGAGCAAGTTCAAGTGGCCCTGAACCAGCTCCGACGCGCCGCCATCGATCCTTCCGGCGACGATGCCCTGCTCGCCTCCGTTCTCCTCGTGCCGAGGGCGGATACTTCCCCGCAGGACGCCGCCGATCAGCTGCGCGAACTCGGCCAGCGCGCGGTCGTGTCGCGCAACCCCCTGCTGGCATGGCACGCCCTGCGCGCCTGCGTGCGGGCGGGTGGCTCCTGTCCCATCACGCACCTGGAAGCGGAACTGCTGCAGACCCAGCCGCAGAACGCCGAAGCCTGGGCACTTGCCGCGGAACTCCGGTACGGACGCGGCGATGCCGGCGGCGCGCTGGCCGCGATGGAACACGCCGCGGCGGCGCAGACCGCCAATTGGTACTGGCCCGAATCCGTCGCCGTGATCAAAAGGGCGATGGCCGCGCAGACGGACATTCCCTATGCCGACCGCGTGGCCACCGCCTTCGGCGCCATGGCAGCGGCCGTCAGTCCGTGGGCCAACGCCCTGTGCCAAGCCGAGTCCCGGTCCAGCCGCTGCTGGGCCGAAGCCTGCCTCGCTCTCGCGAAACTGCGCGCGGAACACAACGAGACACATCTCGGCCGGACACTCGGATACGGACTTCAGGCATCGATGCAGAGGGTCCTCGGTGATGAACAGGGCGCCATGGAGGCTGAAACCCTCCGCCTGAAGGCCAATGCCGCGCAGCTCACCGGCGGACCGGCGATGAGCGCCGCCCTGACGCAGCTCGGTCTGGTGCTGCTGGCTGCGGACCCTGTCCAGCTGGGGAATTTCCTGGATGACATCCGCGCATCGGGAGAAATGGAAGCCCTTCGCCGCCTGCCGCAACAGGCCGCCTCCTCTGCGCCATCGCGGGCGGACGGCGCGGCGGAGAAACTCCGGGAGTGCCTTGCCCGTTCCGCCGGAACGGAGGTCATGGGCGGATGGGGTACCGAAGCGACCGCGTACCGCGTCCAGCCAGGGGACGAGCTGCACATCACCTATCGCGGCGGAGAACCCGGAGAAGGGCTGGCCATCCGCGAGGTCGGGCCGGGAGGCGAAGTCCGGCTCGCCGAGGAGCCGATCACCCATGTCCCGGCAGCCGGCAGGACCCTTGCAGAGCTGGAGCGCGACATCAGCGCGCTGTTCGGCCCCGAAACTCCTTCCCGCCGGGTCACCGTGCTCGCGATTCCCGCATGGCGGGAATCGACCTGACGGGAACTGACCGACGTTGTCCGGCTACGGCCCTCGCGGGCGCGAGCCGGGAAGGCGAGCCCGGCCCCTCACTCCACCGTCACACTCTTGGCCAGGTTCCGCGGCTGGTCGACGTCCGTTCCCCTGAGGATGGCCGCGTGGTACGCCAGCAGCTGCAACGGCAACGTGTAGATGATCGGCGCCTGGAAGTAGGTGACATGCCTCGGCATCTGGATCACATGCACCCCATCTGACGGCTCGATCCCCGACTCCGGATCCGCGAACACGTAGAGCTGCCCGCCCCGCGCCCGCACCTCCATCAGGTTCGACTTCAGCTTCTCCAGCAGGTCGTTGTTCGGCGCCACCGCCACCACCGGCATGTCGGCGTCCACCAGCGCCAGCGGTCCGTGCTTCAGCTCGCCTGCCGCATACGACTCAGCGTGGATGTACGAGATCTCCTTGAGCTTCAGCGCGCCCTCCATCGCGATGGGATGCAGCGCGCCGCGCCCCAGGAACAGCGCATGATGCTTGTCGGCGAAGCGCTCGGCCAGCTCGCGCACCTGCGGCTCCAGCGTCAGCGTCTTCTCGATCAGGCCCGGCACCTGCACCAGCGTCTCGACCAGCCGCCGCTCGCGTTCGGCGTCGGCGCCGTGGGTCTTGGCCAGCGCGATCACCAGCAGCGACAGCGCCGCGATCTGGGTGGTGAAGGCCTTGGTCGAGGCCACGCCGATCTCCGGGCCCGCGCGCGTCAGCATCACCAGGTCCGATTCGCGCACCAGCGAGCTCTCGGGCGAATTGCAGATGGCCAGCGTGGCGAGATAGCCGCTCTTCTTCGCCAGCCTCAGCGCCGCCAGCGTGTCGGCGGTCTCGCCCGACTGCGAGATGCTGATGAACAGCGCGTTCTTCGGCACCACGGCATTGCGGTAACGGTACTCGCTGGCGATCTCCACGCGGCAGGGAATGCGGCAGATCTGCTCGATGAAGTACTGCGCCACGATGCCGGCGTGGTAGCTGGTGCCGCAGGCCACGATGCGCACGTACTCCACCCGGGGGAAGATCTCGGCCGCCCGCGGCCCGAACGCCGCCTCGAGCAGGCGCCCGTGGGCGATGCGCTCCTGCAGCGTGTTGGCCACCGACAGGGGCTGCTCGTAGATCTCCTTGAGCATGTAGTGCGCGTACGGCCCCCTCTCGGCCGCCGACGCCGACAGCTCGCTGACCTTCACCTCGCGCTCGACGATGTTGCCGTCGGCATCCAGCACCCGCACGCCCGCGCGCGTGACCTCGGCCACGTCCCCTTCTTCAAGGAACATGAACCGGCGCGTCACCGGCAGCAGCGCGGCCACGTCCGAGGCGACGAAGTTCTCCTCCTCCCCCAGGCCCAGCACCACGGGGCAGCCCATGCGGGCCACCACCAGCCGGTCCGGCGAGCGCTCGTCCAGCACCGCCAGCGCATAGGCGCCTTCCAGCTCGGCCACGGTGGCGCGCACGGCCTTGAACAGGTCGTGCTGGGTCTGCATGTGCCAGTGGATGCGGTGGGCGATGACCTCGGTATCGGTCTCGGAGGCGAACTCGTAGCCGCGCGCGGTCAGGTCGGCCCGCAGCTCCTCGTGGTTCTCGATGATGCCGTTGTGCACGATGGCGAGGCCGTCGCCCGAGATGTGCGGATGCGCGTTGCGCTCGCTGGGCACGCCGTGCGTGGCCCAGCGGGTGTGCGCGATGCCGGTGCCGCCGTGCGCGGGATCGGCGCCGAGCGCCTCCTCCAGCATGCGCACCTTGCCGACCGTCCTGCGGCGGGGGACCCTGCCCGAGCCGTTTATCACCCCCCACCCGGCCGAGTCGTAACCCCGGTACTCCAGCCGCCGCCGCCCCCCGCACAACACGGGAACCACGTCCCGCCCGGCTACCGCTCCAACGATTCCGCACATGTCCCTTTCCTCAGGAAGATTTCTTCTTGACCGGCCGCTGCCATCCCTCGATGGTCACCTGCCGGCTGCGCGCCAGCGTCAGCTTGCCGGCCGGCGCATCGCGCGTGATGGTGGATCCAGCGCCGGTGGTGGCGCCCTCGCCGATGGTCACGGGCGCCACCAGCATGTTGCCCGAGCCGATGAACACGCCGTCGCCGATCACGGTGCGCGACTTGTTGGCGCCGTCGTAGTTGCAGGTGATGGTGCCGGCGCCCACGTTGACGCCCTTGCCCACGTCCGCATCGCCCAGGTAGGTGAGATGGTTGGCCTTCGAGCCCTGGCCGATGCGCGAGTTCTTCACCTCGACGAAGTTGCCGATGTGCACACCATCGTCGAGCGTGGCGCCGGGCCTGAGCCGCGCGAACGGCCCCACCTGGCAGTCGGCGCCGATCACGGCACGCTCGGTCACGCAGCTGGCGAACACCTGCGTACGCGCACCCACGGTGGTGTCGCGCAGCACGCAGTTGGGGCCGATGCGCACGCCGTCGCCCAGTTCCACGCGCCCCTCGAACACCACGTTCACGTCGATGAATACGTCGCGGCCGAGCACCAGCTCGCCGCGCTGGTCGAAGCGCGCGGGATCGGCCAGCGTCGCGCCGGCGCGCATCGCCGCCTCGGCGCGGCGCGCACGCACCAGCGACTCCACGTGCGCGAGCTGCAGGCGGTCGTTGATGCCCAGCACCTCGGCCTCGTCCAGCGCGGTCAGCGGCCGCACCGGCACGCGCGCCTTCACCGCCATGCCGACCACGTCGGTGAGGTAGTACTCGCCCTGCGCGTTGTCGCAGCGCAGTTCGGCCAGCCACGAGCGCAGGCGCGCGGCGGGCAGCGCCATCACGCCGGTACTGCCCTCGCGGATGCGCTTCTGCGCCGCGCTGGCATCCTTCTCCTCGAC
>QGUX01000126.1 GCA_003242275.1 Pseudomonadota bacterium
TTTCCGCCCCCCACTGTCTTTTCCACTTCCTTTTCGTTCGGCGGGTCAGATTTGTATTAGAGACAGGGATTGTGCAGCCCACCTTGTACGGCGGTTGCTCGTCGCAGGGATCCGTCGGCTCGGCGCCCCGCGCGACGGGGAACGCCATGATGGAAACGAGAGCACCCAGGGCGAACGGGACGTTCGCCGCCTTCTTCCTGTTGGCTGCCACGATCTTCTTCTTCCTGAATCCCGCGCGGCGACCTTCTGGGGGCCCTGCGCGCATCCGTTGCCAATGACCGCGGCGCAGTTTAGAGGAAGCCGCCCGCGATGTCCCCCCTGAGGAATCGTGCAGAAGCCGGGAACACAGGTCTTATGTGAAGGTAGTGGTTGATGCCACAACCGTTCCGCTGCAGTGGCGGCTTCCTGCGGCAGGAACGGCAGCGGGGGCGCTCGTCGTTCCGCCCCCGCGTCGTTTCACTTCATTCCAGCGGCACGCCCTTGTGCACCTCGCTGTCGTGCAGCCCCGGCCCGCGCCTGATGCTCTCGCCGAGGTAGAAGTTCGGGTCGTAGGGCTCGGTGGAGCTGTGGTGGTGGTAGTAGAAGTCGTCGGGCTCGATGCCTTCATACTCCACCACCAGCATCGAACCGCCCATGTCCTGGCCCTTGTTGGTGGTGTGGTGCTCGATATGGTCGTGGGTCATCCACAGGCCCGGGTTGTTCATGCGCACGATGACGTCGTAGCGCTCGCCCGGCCCCATCGAGACCGTGTCCGCGTAGTACGGCGACTGCAGCGGCAGGCCGTCCTTGTGCGTCACCAGCATGTCGTGGCCATGCAGGTGGAAGGCCACGGGAATGGTCGCCGCGTACAGCCGCAGGCGCACCACGTCGCCCTCCTTCACGCGCAGCGGATGCGTCTTCGGGAACGACTTGCCGTTGATCGAGAAGTAGTCGAGCACCTCGCCGGGCTTGCCGCCCTCGCCATAGGTCTGCGCTACCTCGCTGTTCCAGCCGGAGAACATCAGCACGGCCTCGCGCGTGACTTCCTTCTCGATGGGCAGCGGATTGCGGGGACGGACGATGAGCGGCCCCCACATGCCCCTGAGAGCCAGGTGCTCGGACACGTTCACGTGGCAGTGGTACCAGAGGCTGCCCACGCGGTCGGCGACGAAACGGTAGGTGTAGCTCTCGCCGGGCTCGATGGCCTTCTGCGTGACTTCGGGCACGCCGTCGGACTTCCAGGTCCTGGTCTGGTAGACCCCGTGCCAGTGGATGGTGTGGTTCAGCGTGGTGAGGTTGTGCACCGTCACCTCGACCTGGTCGCCTTCGTTCACCACCAGCAGCGGGCCCGGCACCTGGCCGTCGAACCCCCACACCTTGGCCTTGAATCCGGGTGCGACCTCGATCTCCACCTCCTCGATGGTCATCTCGAACTTGCGCACCTCGGCATGGGCCGCGGTGGCACCCAGCAGCAGTGCGATCAGCATCGTCAGCATCCGGTTCATGGCTTCTTCTCGCAGCAGAGTGTCCTCAGGTGGCGCACCAGCATCGCGACCTGCTCCTCGGTGAGGTTGTGCCCCCACGACGGCATCAGCACCGACTTGTTGATGGACTTGCCGCCCTCGCGGATCACCTTGGCGAGATCCGCGTCCTGGCGCGCGCCCATCTCCACCGGATCGCGGTGGTTGCGCGGCAGCACGTCCATGGACTTCGCGTTCACGCCGCGGCCGTCGCCCTGGCTGCCATGGCACTGCACGCAGTACATGCGGTAGAGCTCGGCGCCCGTTTCGGCGCGCGCAGCTCCCGTCCCGCCCAGCAGCAGCGCCGGCAACATGACATGCAGCATTCTCATTGCCCGCCTCCAATCAGTTTCAGGTAGTCCGCGAGCTTGCTGATCGCGGCATCGTTCATCTCCATCCGCGGCATGATGGTGTTGGGATCCCAGGCCTTCGGGTCGGCGATGAAGGACACGATGTATTCGGGCGTGAGCCGCTGCCACGCGGTGTACAGCTCCGGCCCGGACAGCCCGCCCTTGCCCGGCTCGTCCTGGTGGCAGGCCTGGCAACCCTTGAACTTGCCGAAGTCCATCGCGCCCATGCGCCGGTTCACGCTGCCCGGCTCGTAGCGGGCCGCGGCGATGAGCGCGTCATGGGGCTTCTTCGCCATCAGCTCGTCCGCGACCGATT
Organism: Pseudomonadota bacterium; assembly: GCA_003242275.1. Next base: position 2,166 of record QGUX01000126.1, read on the forward strand.
CGGCCTCGGCCCTGGACAGCGCGGGATGCTTCGGCAGGCGATCGGGATCCGGCTCGTCGCCTTCCGCGGTGCTGCGGATGGCGGCATTGGGAAAGTAACCGGCCGCCAGCAGCCGCGTCGGCGCCTGCAGCCACTGCACCAGCCACTCCCGGCGGTACTTGTTGCCCGCGTACCAGAGCGGCGGCGCCTTGCGCTCCAGCCTCTCGGTGATGCCGAGCCGGTCGAAATCGGGCCGGCTCAGCGCATGGCAGCCTCCGCAGGCCGCCTGCGCACCGGCCGCGGCGGCCGGGACGCAGGCGGCCAGGGACGCCGCGAACAGCAGGATTTTCACCATTCCACTCATCAGGTCTCGCTCCTTGCGCGGCCGCCCGGGACCGCGCGCGTTGCACCTATCGCAGGATCAGGTTGCCGTCGCGTCCCTTCTTCGGATCGGCTTCCTCGTTGTTCATCAGCACCGTGATGGCGCCCTTCATGGCGTGCTTCATGCGGTGGTCCACGATGGCGTTGTTGGTGGCGCGGCCGGCGGGCGGGACGAGGTCCAGGATCATCCCGTGCGCCGGCCCGATCTCCACGGTCTGCAGCCCGTAGTGCACGTTTTTCGGATGGCCGTTGTCCCAGACGCGGTCCCAGATGCCGGCGATCGGATGCAGCGCCGAGGCCTCGTTGATCATCGCGTTGACGTAGTAGAAGCGCACGCGCTCGCCGGGCCTGGCCTCGAGCGTGAGGCTGGCGTTCGGGTCGTGCACCGGGTCGTAGTGGAAGATCCGGCCGTTGATCAGCGCCGCCTCCCAGCGCCGGCCGGCCGTGATGTCCTCCGGCGAGGCGTTGGGTTCGAACAGGTCGCCCTGCACCAGCACGTACTCGCGGTCCGGCTTCGGGAAGGCGTCGCTGTAACCCTCGGCGGGGTCGACGATGATCACGCCGTACATGCCCTTGGAGATGTGCTCGGCCATGGCCTCGGCGCCGCAGTGGTAGATGAACACGCCGGGATAGTCGGCGCGGAACTCGAACTGCTTCGAGTCGCCCGGCTTGACCTCGGCGAACTCGTCCAGCACGTCCACGCGCGCCGCGTGGAAGTCCATCGAGTGGCTGTTGGCGTTGCCGGGGTCGTTCTTCAGCGTGAACTTCACGACGTCGCCCTGCTTCACGCGCACCAGCGGGCCGGGAATGGTGCCGTCGTAGGTCCACATGCGCCGCTTGTTGCCGGCGTTGTCGATGACGACGTCCACTTCGCGGGCGGTCATCGTCACCTCGACGGTGGCGGCGGAGGTGGCGTCGCATGCGGCCAGCAGCGCCGCACAGGCCAGGCTCGTCGCAATGAGGGACTGCTTCATCGGATTTCCTCTTCGTTGGAGAAACGGATGCCTGCCCCCCAGGAAGCAAGGCATGTGCCATGCGCGGAGTGCCCGTGGATTCAAGGACTTGCGCAGGGGCTTTGTGCCGCGCACACCGCAGGGCCCGGTGTGCGCGGCACAACCGGTTGTGTCAGGCACAAGGCCGGGGAAGCCCGCCGCGCCAGGGCGCGCGTCGAGCCGGCCGGGCCCGTTCGTGCATCGCGGAACTTTCCGCATATGCTTGACGACTAACCATCTGGCGGCCCGCACCCGTCCTTTCGCCTGCGGCGACGGGTGTTGTCGCCCGTACAACGGGAGCGAAGGATCTTGGCGGATACGGAAGCGTTGGGAGCACTGTCGCAGATCGTCGCCGACCTCACGCGCGATCTGCCGCCGAAGGCCCGCTACCAGCGCCAGCTTGAGGCGCTCATGCACTGCTTCCCCTGCGATGCATGCGCCATCCTGCGGTTGAACGGCGATACGCTGATCCCGCTGGCCGTGCGCGGGCTCAATCCCGACACGCTGGGTCGCCGCTTCCACCTGCCCGAACAGCCCCGCCTCGAACAGCTGGTCCAGAGCCGCGGCATCGTGCGCTTTCCCGCCGACCTGCCGCTGCCCGACCCCTATGACGGCCTGTTCGACACGCCCGACCACCATATCTACGTGCACGACTGCATCGGCGCGCCGCTGCACGTGGACGGCCGCACCTGGGGTGTGGTCACGATGGATGCGCAGCGCGCCGGCAGCTTCGATGCCATCGACCTGAAGCTGCTGGAGACCTTCGTCGCGGTGATCGCCGCCAGCATCCGTGCCGCGGAGCTGATCACGGCGCTGGAATCCGACCTCGAACGCCACCAGCTCGTGCAGCAGTCCTGGCTCGCGCCCACCCCCGAATCCGAGCTGCTGGGCGAAAGCCCGCAGATGCAGCGCCTGCGCCACGAGGCCGAGGTCGTCGGCCGTTCAGGCCTGCCCGTGCTGATCCAGGGCGAAACCGGCACCGGCAAGGAACTGGTGGCGCGCTACATCCACCTGCACTCCCCCCGCGCACAGCAGCCGCTGGTGCAGGTCAACTGCGCGGCACTGCCCGAATCGATCGCGGAGAGCGAGCTGTTCGGCCACGTGGCCGGCGCCTTCACCGGCGCCACGCGCGACCGCGCCGGGCGCTTCGAGCTGGCGCACCAGGGCACGCTGCTGCTGGACGAGATCGGCGAGCTGCCGCTGACGCTGCAGGCCAAGCTGCTGCGCGTGCTGCAGAGCGGGGAGATCCAGCGCGTGGGCAGCGACCGTGCGCACCACGTGGACGTGCGCGTGATCGCCGCCACCAACCGCAACCTGGCCGAGGAAGTGCGCAACCAGCGCTTCCGCGCCGACCTGTACCACCGCCTCAGCGTCTACCCCATCACCGTGCCGCCGCTGCGCGAGCGCGAGGGCGACCTGTGCCAGCTGGCCGGATTCTTCCTGCAGCGCTGCGAGCGCAAGTTCGGCCTGCGCGGCCTCAGGCTGTCACAGGACGCCACGGCCTGGCTGCAGGAACACGACTGGCCGGGCAACGTGCGCGAGCTGGAGCACACCATCTCGCGCGCCGTGGTCCGCGCCCTGGGCGAGGGCCACTCGCGCGAGCACATCATCGAGCTGACCACGCGCCATCTGGGCGCCGAACCTTGGCTTTCCCCGACCGAGGGACAGGCGGCGATCAGGCCGGGAGAGAAGCAGCGCGAGCCCACGCTCAGGGAAGCGGTGGATCATTTCCGCCGCGAGCTCATCCGCCGGCGCCTGCGCGCGCACAAGGGCAATCTCTCGGCCACCGCCGCATCGCTGGGCATGGACAAGGGGAATTTCCACCGCATGGTCAAGCGGATCGGATTGCGGTGAAGCCAGGGCCGGGGCGGCACCTGCGGGTCAGCGGCCCTGGCTGAAGTCCAGGTTCTTCCCGAAGAACGGCAGCACGTGGTCCTGCATGCGGAAGGCCACGTGGCTGGTGTGGTCGCCCTCGTATACCTCGAAGGTGTTGTCGATGCCATAGGCCTTCAACGCCTCGTGCAGGCGGCGCGTGTCGGCCACCAGGCCATCCTTGTCACCCACGTCCATGGCGATGGCGCGGTAGCCGCGCACCTTCCAGATGTACTGGTCGAGGAAGGACAGCGTGGCGTTGCCGTTCCACTTGGCCATGATGTCGGGACGCTCCTTGCCTTCGGCATCCACGGGCAGGTCGATGTACAGCGGCGGCTTGTTGGGGTTGGGTGACCAGGCCGATGCCAGCGCCAGCGTGCCGCGCGGGCCGAATGGCAGGCTGGCGGCGGCCTCGGCGCTGGGCAGGGCCTCGAGCTGCTTCACCTGTTCGGCATTCAGGCCGCGCGCGCCCATGGGCGACTGGCAGCACGGCGCCATCAGGTACAGCGCGCCGTACCGCTCGGCGCGGCGGATGCCGATGCGGGACGCGCCGTAACCGCCCATCGAGTGCCCGACCAGCCCGCGGCTCGCCGGCCGCGCCAGCGTGCGGTAGCGGGAATCGATGTACTCGACCAGCTCGTCGGCGATGAAGTTCTCGAAGTTGCCGGTGGTGACGGAGTTGGAATAGAAGGCGCCGTTGTGCACGTTCTTGCTGTCGGGCAGCACGATGATCATCTCGGGCGTGCCCTTGGCAAAGGCGCCTTCGGCGGTCTGCGGGATGTGGATCTCCTTGATCCACTGCTCGGCGCCGATGGAGTAGCCGTGCAGCGCATACACCACCGGGTAGCGGCGGTTGGGTTCGCGGTCATAGCTGGGCGGCAGCACCACGATCACGTCGCGGTCGGCCGGCGTCCCCAGCAGGTTGCCCTCGATCTGCTTCGAGTGGACCTTGATCCTCTCCAGGCGCGCCTTCTTCGCGCCTTCCACCACGGGCGGCACCAGCGTCTGCACCTGCGCCGGGGCCTCGGCCACCACGGCCAGTGCCAGCGCGGCGGACAACGCCGCAAGTCTTGCGTGCTTCATCATTGACCTCATGGCCTGATCACCAGGACGTTCACGGACTTCGGTTCCAGCGTCACCTTCAACCGCCCGCCCTCGAGCGTGGCCGCAAGCGGCCTCGGCACCACCACCTGCGGATCCTCGAAGGTGTTGATGCTGTCGACCTTCGGTCCGGTCAGCACTTCACCGCTCACCGAACCGGCGGCCACTCCGTCCAGCGACACCTCGATGGCCGCCGGCTGGTGGGGATCGACGTTGGTCAGCGACAGCACCAGGTTGCCGTCCACGTCGCGGGCCGCGATGGCATCGATGCGCGGCAGCGTGATGTCGCCCCAGGTCCACGAGCCGGCCTCGAAGGACACGGGGATGAAGGTGGCATCCTGGAACGGTACGTACATGCGGAACACGTGGTACGTGGGCGTCAGCAGCATCCTCGGCCCGTCCGTCAGGATCATCGCCTGCAGCACATTGACCATCTGCGCGATGTTGGCCATGCGCACGCGGTCGGCATGGCGCGCGAAGATGTTCACGTTCAGCGCCGCCAGGATGGCATCGCGGAGGCTGTTCTGCTGCGACAGGAAGCCCGGGTTGGTGCCGGGCGCCGGCGCGTACCAGGCGCCCCACTCGTCCACCACCAGCGCGAGCTTCTTGTCCGGGTCGTACTTGTCCATGATCGCCGTGTGCTGGCGGATCAGGCCGTCCATCTTCAGCGTGGCCTTGAGGATCTCGGCGTAGCCCTGCTCGTCGAAGCCGGTGGCCACGTGCTTGTCGTCCCAGTTGATGACGGTGTAGTTGTGCAGCGAAATGCCCTCGATGTCCCAGCTCCACTTGCGGTTGGTCCACGCCTTCATCACGGTCTCGGTCCATTCCGTGAAGCGCGGTTCGCCGCCGCCCGGACCGACCGCGATGCGCAGCATGCGGCCCTCGCCTTCCTGCTGCTCCGGGTGGAAGTTGCGCGCGAAGCGCGCGTACATCTTCATCTGGTCGGCGTAGAACTCCGGCGTCATGTTGCCGCCGCAGTCCCAGGACTCGTTGCCCAGGCCGAGGAAGGGAACCTTCCACGGCTCGGCGCGGCCGTTGGCCGCGCGCTCGCGCGCCAGCGTGGTCGGGTCGGCGCTGGTCATGTACTCCATCCAGTCCGCCGCCTCCTGCACCGTGCCCGAGCCGATGTTGATCGAGATGAACGGCGCGGCACCGATCTGCTCGGCGAAGTCCATGAACTCGTGCGTGCCGAAGGTATTCGGCTCGGTCACGCCGCCCCAGTCCGGGTTCAGCGTCACGGCCCGGCGCGGGCCGATGCCGTGGCGCCAGTGGTAGTAGTCCGCGAAGCAGCCGCCGGGCCAGCGCACGTTGGGCACCTTGAGGGCGCGCAGCGCCTCGACCACGTCATTGCGGATGCCGCGCGTGTTGGGAATGGGCGAGTCGCGCCCCACCCACACGCCGCCGTAGATGCCATGGCCGAGATGCTCGGCGAACTGGCCGAACAGGTGGCGGCTGATGGTGGGGCCGGGATGAGCGGCATCGACGCGGATCTCGACCGCGCCGTCCCCCCCGGTCGAAACGGCGGTCCCGCCGGGCGGGGTGGGCTGGCCGCATCCCCCCAGTACCGACAACAGCAGCCCGCATGCCATCCATGAATGCCTGCGCAACTCCAGTCCCCCCTTTTTCGAAGATGACGTCGTACGGACGCCGGCCGGTTACTCCTCGTCGCGCCGGCGGCACACCACGCGCGAGGGTTCCATGCCCTCGCCTTCCACGCGCATGCAGGTCGGCCGGTAGCGGTCGCGCACGTAGTAGGCGTTCTCGAAGTCCTCCTCGCGCGGGTTCTCCATGCAGTCGTACTCGAAGGGATGGCGCGCCTCGCTGCGCCGCCACGCGCGCTTGATGGTGAACGGCTCCTGGTAGTACTCAGGATCGGTGATGGTCACCTCGATCTCGATGCGGTTGCCGTCCTCCGACAGCCGGAAGCGCTCCACCGTGTGCAGCGCCGGGCTGGTGGGCTGGCCGCGGGCATCGAGCTCGGCGTAGCCGTTGAAGCCCACCGAATCGACCACCAGCGTGTCGCCCTCCCAGCGACCGACCGAATCGCCGACGTAGCTCGGCTCCAGCTCGGCCGGGTGCTCCGCGTTCATGCGGATGCGCCGCGTCATGCGCGGCATCTCGTAGAGGATGGTGATCTCCTCGTCCGACTGCAGCACGAGGATCTTCTCGCGCGGCATGGTCATGGTCGAGACCGCGCCCGGCCGGCAGGAAGTCCACGCCGTATGCATGATGCTGCCGCTGGCCATCGCGGCCGCGCCGCGGTCCACCAGCTCCTTGCCGGCAGCCGTCAGCGGCGCGCCCTGCACCATGAAGCCGAAGGTGGCCGGCTCCCACATGCCGCTGAAGCGCGGCGCGGGCGCGGCCTGCTCCGCGGCCCTGGCCGCGGCAGGCGCCTTCGTGGCCGCCCTGGTCACCGGCGGCACCTCCTTGCGCACCGCCGGCTCACCGCGCGCGATGCGGTCCGGGCAGACATCGTCCGTGACCTTCGCGCCGGGATCGCGGTGGAAGTACAGCACGGTCTCCCAGGGTTCGCTGAAGGTCTCCGGATCCTCGATGGTGATGCGGTTCTCCAGCCGCCCGTCGCGCAGCACGCGCAGCCGCTCGGTCATCGTCATCTCTTCCGAGTGCGGCAGGCCCGAGGCATCGAGCACGGTGACGTCGATCAGCCCCCTGGTGCGGATCACCAGCGTGTCGCCTTCCCAGCTTCCCACCGGGAAACCCATGGTCAGCGGCAGCGGCGGATCCGCCTCGTTGCCGCTCATGTCCACCACGCGATGCCAGCGATACCAGCCATGGATGAAGGCCAGGAAGTCGCCGTCGCGGCGGATCTCGAAGGGATACGGCATGGTGAGGATGCGCGGCATGCCGGGGCCCGCGCACCACGTGGTCTGGTCGTAGGAGGTGTCACCGGCGGTGAAGCGCTGCAGGCGCTCCGCATGGACCTCGGCCGCCTCCTCCGTCAGCGGCGGCGCCTTGCCGTCGACGGTCAGCAGCTGCGCGGGGGCCGCGTCGGGCATCCACACGCCCATCAGGGCATCGGGCCCCGTGAGCGCCTCCCGGTCTGCCCCTTAAACACATCTCCGACCCCACGAAACCGACTAAAACCCCGTTGCCGGTTTTGTCTTTAAAA
>QGUX01000127.1 GCA_003242275.1 Pseudomonadota bacterium
TCTCCTGGAAATACTCGGGCACGCGGCCGCTCACCGGGTTGGTGTAGTCGAACCACATCGGCAGGATGGAGGGCCACTGCTTCGGCTCGCCGGTACCCCCGCGGAAGTGCAGCTCGCGCCGCCCCAGCGCGGTGAGCGGGACGTCCACGTTGGCGTTGTTGGCGGGCGGACGCGGGGCTGCGCCGGCGGCGGGTGCTGGCCGCGGCTCCGGATCCTTGGCCTTCGCCCACACGCCATCCTTCCAGGCCACCGGCGTGATGTAGGGTTCATCCAGCGTCAACTCCCAGATGCGCCACACGCCATCCTCGAGGATGTAGCGGTCGTGGTACATGCCGCCCCAGAACGACGCGGCGAAGAAGTCGCCGGCATTGCCCACGGTCTTGCCGGTGCGCGGCTGGAACAGGCGGAAGCGGCCCGCGGCCGAGCGGCCGTCGTCGGACACGCGGATCACCGGCTGCATCAGCCAGTGGTAGGAGATGCCGGCCTGCACCTTGGGCGCCTCGCCGCGCAGGCGCGCCGCGATCAGTCGGTCGCGGCCGATGTGGTAGCCCTGGAAGGGCGTTTCCTTGAAGCCATGGGTGGCCATCACGCCGGCCCAGCCGGCCACGTCGTTGTCGTCCACGTAGAAGCCATAGGCGGCGGACACATTGGCCACGCCGTCCCAGGCGGCCGAGCGCGCCAGCCGCCGGCGAGCCTCGGCCAGGTCGATGGACTCCGGGCGCCCGGCACGGATGGCGCCGGTCAGTGGCCGCGTGGCCACCACGCGGGCATCACCGGCGGGACGCACGGGGCGGCCGGTGACCGGGTGCGCGCCGAGGAAGGCCGGCATCGCCAGGCCGGGCGGTGCGGCATCGACCGAAGGCACGGGCGCATCGGGCGCGTGCGCGCCGGTGGGCGCGGACTCGACGATGCGGCTCTTCCCCCAGCCCTGGAAGATGTCGGTCTTCATCTGCACGAAGCGCCGCAGCTCGCGGATCTTCCAGACGCCGTCCTCCTTCACGAAGCGGTTGTGGAAGGTGGCCACCTCCCACCAGCCCTTCTCCTCGTCCGCCTCCCCCAGCATGCCGAGTTCGATGCCGCGCGCGAAGGCCTCGTTGCCGCCCGGCGCGATCGACACGGTGATGCTCATCTGCACGCGGTCGTTGAGCTGGCCGTGCTGAAGGCCCGCCGGTCCCATGGTCTGCAGCCAGCGGCGGACGCCGGCGGGACCGCGCCAGATGCCCTGTCCGCCCACCTCGACCACGCCATCGGCGGCGAACAGGTCCACCACGTCGTCCCACATCTTGCGGTCGGCGTAGAAGCCATAGGCGGCCTGCAGGTTGCGGATGCGGTCCTCCTCGTTCATCACGTCCACGCGGCGCGCCAGGTCCGCCAGCGTGGCGCGGGTGCGCGGCGCCTCGCCCACCGGCGGCGGGATGGGCACGCCGGCGGTATCGACCGTGAAGTGCTTGGGAATCACCGGCAGGTCGCCGCCGCCCCAGTTGGTCCAGCCCTGCTCGTAGGGACCATCGAACTGCGGATGGAAATGCGCGGTGCGGATCTTCCACACGCCATCCTCGCGCACGTAGTCGTTGACGAAGATGCCGCCCTCGATGCGAGCACGGCCGCCGTGGCCGTGGAAGATCAGGGCCTGCCAGCGCGCCGTGGCCGACTGGCCGTCCGCCGACAGGTTGACCACCGGCGAGTCGATCATCATCGCCGACAGGCCGTCGGCCGCGGCGCCCTCGCGCCCGCCGCCGTAGCGGTCGCGCAGGAAGGCGGCAATGGCCTCGGGCCCCTGCGACGTCTGCGCCGGGCCCACGCTGCCGTCGAAGACGAAGCTGCCGTCCTTCGCGAACAGCGCACCCACCTCCCGCCACAGGCCGAACTGCGCGTACTGCGCGTAGCTGAACTGCAGGTGCTTCACCGCGCGCACGCTCTCGACGCGCTCGACCTCGCGCGCGAAGGCGTCGAGCGCCGCATCAGCGGCCGCGGCGTGCAGCGCGGATGCCCACGCGACGAGGGCGCAGAGCAGAACCAGTGGACGCTTCATGTGATCCCTCCTGAAGCCGGTGCCGGCGTGCATGCCGGCCGGTTGCGCCGGCGATGACCCGCTGCGGGAGAGAATCATCCAGCCGCGCGCCACTGTCCACAGCAGCACGGATCACTTCCGCGTGGATCAACTCGCGGAGCGCGGATCAGACCTTGACGTTTCTCCCCGCTCCCAGGCCGAACAGCCCCAGGCATGCCGCGAGGGCGACCAGGCCCAGCAGCGCGGCCGTCCAGCCGCCGGTCAAGTCATGTGTCAGGCCGAAGATCACCGGGCCCAGGCTGGCGATGAAGTAACCCACGCCATTGGCCATCAACGACAGCATGGCCGCGGACTCATGCGTGCGCGCCCGCAGTCCCATGAACGAGAGGGCGAGGATCAGCGCCGGACCGGAACCGCAGCCCAGCACGATCACCCACAGCACGGACCATTCCGGCGCCCACAGCACGCCGAGGATGGCCACGGCCATCAGCGACGCCATGCCCACCGCGATGCCGCGCTGGTCGCGGAAGCGCCGGATGAGTACCGGCACGGCGATGCCGGCCAGCAGCGCGGCGACCTGGTACACCGTGAGCAGCCAGCCGGCCGCCGCGGGGGTGAATCCCGCCTCCAGCAGGATCACCGGGAACCAGGTCACGGCGACGTAGAACACCGTGGACTGCAGTCCCATGAAGCCGGTCACCTGCCAGGCCACGGCCGTCCGCCACGCCGGCGCGGGGCCGGCCGCGTGCGGACCGGACGCGGCGGGCCGCGGATCGGGCACGGCAGGCGCGGCGCGCCGGGCATGCGGCCACCACACCACCCAGGCCAGCGCTGCCAGCAGGGCCCAGCTCGCCAGTGAAGTGCGCCATCCGCCCGGCAGCCACTCCGCCAGCGGAATGGTCACGCCCGAGGCCAGCGCGGCCATGCTGCCCATCACCGTCGCATACGCCATGGTCATCGCCGGCACGCTGTCGGGATAGTGATGCTTGACCACCACCGGCAGCAGCACGTTGGTGGAGGCGATGCCCACGGCCAGCACCACCGTGCCGGTGAACAGCGCCGGCACACCATCCACGGAACGCACGATGAGCCCGGCCAGCAGCAGCAACAGGCCGGCGAGGATCATCCGTTCGGCGCCGAAGTGCCGGGCGAGGCGCGCCAGCGGCGCGAAGATGGCGAAGATCAGCACGGGGAGGCTGGCGAGCAGGCCGGCGGCGCCGGCGGACAATCCCAGGTCGCCCCGGATGGTTTCCAGCACCGGACCCACCCCGGTGATCGCTGCGCGCAGGTTGGCACCGATCAGCAGCAGCGCGAGCAGGAATGCATGGCGTGGTTTCAAGCGTGTCCCTTCGACAGGCGCGGTGCGACGGCACTGCGCGGCGTCCAATCTTGCCCGGAAACGGCCGCGCGGGCAGTCCGCCAATCCCGCAAAGAAACTGCCCCCGACAGGCACATGGACCAGCCTCGGGCCGGTGGCCGCGATTCACCTGGAACCGTGAGCCTGCAATGCCACGGTGAAGAAGCAGGACCGCCTCGAGCGCAACCGGCGTCGCAGCCGTGGAGCCGCGCGGCGGCCCGGACCTCCCATGGAACGCGCCGGAGAAGTCAGTGCTGACGGACCGCCGTTCTCTCCAGCACGCCGGTCTCCGCATCCAGCAACTTCTGGTAGATGTCGCCGACCAGCCGGCGGAAACGGGACCAGGAGTAGTTGCGGTTGGCATGCTCGGCTGCGGCCAGCGCCACGGCCCTTGCCCGAACCGGCTCGGCGAAGACTCGATGGATGGCGCGCGCCACGTCGTCCGCATCCGCATCGCACAGGAAGGCACGCGATTCGTCCAGCACCGGCTCGTGTGCCGCCCCGCGCGAGGCCACGATGGGCCGACCGGTGGCCATGTACTCGAAGATCTTCAGCGGGATGTTGTCACCCTGCGTGCGCAGCGACACCAGGCAGTCGGCGATCTGGAACCAGGCTGGCATCATGGTGCGCGGCTGGCGCGGCAGGACGCGCACGCGGCCGAGCAGCGCCGCGGGAATCCGCGAGGTGAACGCCTCCACCTGCCGCCCGTCACTGGCGCCCACGCAGACCAGCAGCAGGCGCAGGTCGCTCGCCGCCGCACGCATGAAGGCCTCGAGCAGCAGGTCCAGGCCCTGGTAGCCGGAGAAGTTTCCCGTGTAGAGCAGCACCCGGTCGGTGGGCAGTATCGCATTCTCGTCGCGCAGCCTCGCCACCTGCTCCGGCGTGGCGCGCTCCTGCAGGATCGGAAAGCGCCATTCGGTCCGCGGCACGCGCGGCTCGATGCTCCTGACGTAGGGCCCCAGGCCGCCACTGCAGACCACGTGGGTGGCGCGCCTGACGACGCCGCGCTCCAGCGCGCGCAGCACGCGCTGGGGCAGGTGGCGGCCGAGCACGCGGTGGCCCGACAGCTGCCCCGGGATCGACGACGCCATGTCGTACACGAAGGGCACGCCCGCGCGTGGACAGACGATGGCCGCCAGCCACGCCGCCTCCTCCACCGCGTGCACCACCGTGTACTCGCCGCCGGCCAGCAGGCGCGCGAAGGACCGGAGCAGCGACAGGTCGAGCAGCATCTTGCGCGGCGAGAAGCCCACCGGCACGTGCCTGAAGCCCAGCGGGTTGGCGCAGCGCCTGACGCGCACGCCGGGAATGCGTACCTCCGAACCGATGGGAAATGCGAGGATGTCCACCGCGAGGCCCGACTCGGCGAGCGCGCGGGCGGCCAACGCCACCGCGATCGGTGTTCCCCGCTCTTCGAAGAACGGCTGCGGCGTCACGAGCAGCACCTTCGGCATCTTCGGATTTCGGCTCATGTCGCCATCCCGCGACATGGGTCGGTGCAGCAGCTGAATGCGCCCGTTCCCTCTCATTTTTCCGATCCTCGCGTGCAATCGAAAGCGCATGCTGGACACTGCGGGACGCACGCGCAATCCCATGATGTCGCGCGGACAGACGCGGTGACGTCCTACATTGCGCCCGCACCGCCGATGACATGCTCGGCGTCCGCATGTTCACTCGCGCGCGCAGGCCGTGGATCACCGTGCTGAAGTTCGGCCTGGGCGCAGCCGCGCTCGCGCTGCTGCTGCTGAAGTTCGTGCGGCTGGACGAAGTGCTGGGAGCACTGAAGTCCGCGGCGCCTGCGGGAGTGCTCATCGGCGCAGTGCTCAACGTCGCCACGCGCGTCGCGGCTGCCGGACGCACGTACGCAGTCAGCCGCGTCGCGAAACTGCCCATCAGCTTCGGCCAGACGCTGCAGGCGCTGTTCATCGCCAACTTCTGGAGCCTCGCGCTGCCCGGCGTCTCCGCCGGCACCGTGGCCACCGTGTGGCGTTACCACGGCAGCGGCGCGGGCGTGGTACAGAGCGTGGCAGTGCTGTCCGCCAGCCGCATGGTGGAGCTGGTGGCCTTCTGTGCCCTGGCCCTGCTGGGCCTGGCCGGCCCGGCCGGCGCCGCCGGCGTGGCGCGTGCCTGGGTGGCGCCCCTGCTCGTCGGCGTGATCTGCTCGGTGGCGCTGGGATTGTGGACGTTGCAGCGCCTGCCTCCGGTGGGCGGCGCGCGCGACCAGCCAGGCATGCTGCGGCGCCTGCGCGGCACGCTCGAGGCAGCACTCGTGGTGCTGCGTGGCCTGCCACGAAGCGCACTGCTGCAGGCCTGGGGATGGGCGCTGGTGCAGGGCGTGCTCGACGCAGCCACCGTGCTGGCCCTCGCCCTGGCGCTCGGCATCCACATCGCCCTGCCGCAGGCGTTGTGGATCAACGCGCTCTGCTACCTCGCCATCCTGCTGCCCATCTCGGCCGCAGGCCTGGGCATGCGCGAGGTCGCCGTGCTGGCCGCGCTGCTGCCTCTGGGCGTCAGCCGCGCGGACGCACTGGCGCTGGCGCTGCTGATGCTGGCGATGATGCTGATCAATGCGCTGGCCGGCGCGCTGCTGCAGCTCCTCACGCGCCTGCCGGCCCGGCAGCCGGCCTGAGTCATTCCGCCGCCGCCGCGGCAGCCGCACCCAGGTCCCGCCGGTCCTGGCGGTGCCGTTCCAGCTTCGCGCGCAGCCGCTCCACGTACAGGTACACCACCGGCGTGGAGAACAGCGTGAGCAGCTGGCTCATCATCAGCCCGCCCATGATGGTGATGCCCAGCGGGCGGCGCAGCTCCGAGCCCTCGCCCGCGCCCAGCAGCAGCGGTACCGCCGCCAGCAGGGCCGCGACGTTCACCATCAGGATGGGACGCAGGCGCAGCTGGGCCGCGCGGCGGATCGCCTCGAAGGGCGAGAGTCCCTCGCGCCGCTGTGCCTCCAGCGCGAAGTCGATCATCATGATGGCGTTCTTCATCACCAGGCCCACCAGCAGGAACAGGCCGAGCAGCGCGATCAGGCTGAAGTCGGTGCCGGAGAAGCGCAGCGCCAGCAGCGCACCGAAGCCGGCCGAAGGCAGCGTGGACAGGATGGTCAGCGGGTGCAGCGTGCTTTCGTAGAGGATGCCGAGCACGAAGTACACCGCGATCAGCACGCCCAGCAGCAGCAGCGGCTGGCGCGCCAGCGTGGTGGCGATGCCGCCGGTGGAGCCGCCGGGGGTGACGATGATCTCGCGCGGCAGCATCAGTTCGGCCAGCGCGCGCTCGATGGCCTGCATGGCCTGCTGCTCGGTGACCCCGTCGGCGAGCGAATAGCCCACACCCGCGGAGGCGAACTGGCGGTTGTGCTGCACCCGGTCGGCCGCGGATCCGAAGCTGTAGGTGGTGAACGCCGACAGCGGCACGCGCAGTCCGTCCGCGGCGATCACCTGGATCTGGTCCAGCACGGTCGGGCTCGAGGTGTAGCCCGGCTCCAGCTCCATCACCACGCGGTACTGGTTCTGGTCGTCGTACAGCGTGGCCACCTGGCGCTGCGAGAAGGAGTTGTTCAGCACCGAGGCGACCATGCGCATGTCCACCCCCAGGCGCTGCGCGGCCTCGCGGTCGATGTCCACGTGCACCTGCTGCGTGCCCTCGTCGCCGAACGAGCTCACGTCGGCCAGCTCGGGCAAGGTGCGCAGCTTCTCGGACACGCGTCGCGCCCACTCGCGCAGCAGCGGCACCGAATCCGACAGCAGCAGCACCTCGTTCTCGCTGTTGCCCCAGTTGGCACCGAACTGGATGTCCTGGTCGGGGAACAGGTTCAGGATGGCACCCGGCACCGCCGGCGCGCGCGAGCGGATGCGATCGGCCACCTGCCGGGCCGAGGCATCGCGCGCGGCCCGCGGCTTCAGCCGCACGCTGATGCGGGCATTGGCGGCGCCGTTGCCGCCGGCGCTGCCGGTCACGTCCTCCACCGCCGGGTCCTGCAGCAGCACGCGGCGGTACGCCTCCACCTTGGGCTGCATGACCTGGAACGAGAAGCCGCTGTCGCCGCGCACGAAGCCGCGCAGCTGGCCGGTGTCCTGCTGCGGCAGCACGGTCTTCGGAATGGCCACGTACAGCCACACGTTCAGCGCCACCACCCCGGCGAACAGCAGCATCACGATCCCGCGGTGGTTCAGCCCCCAGGTCAGGCCGTGGCCGTACGACTCGCGCAGCGCGGAGAAGGCCGAGGCGGAGAATCCGGGCGCTTCGCGACGGTCCAGCGGCCTGAGCAGCCGGCCGCACAGCGCGGGGGTCAGCGTCAGCGACAGCGCCAGCGAAATCACCATCGCCGCGGCCAGCGTGAGGGAGAACTCGCGGAACAGCTTCTCCACCACCCCGCCCATGAACAGGATGGAGACGAACACCACGATCAGCGCCAGGTTCATCGCCAGCAGCGTGAAGCCCACTTCCTTCGAACTGCGCAGCGCGGCCTCGAGCGGCGAGAGGCCGTTCTCCAGGTGGCGCTGCACGTTCTCCAGCACCACGATGGCATCGTCGACCACCAGCGCCGCGCCGAGGATCAGCGCCATCATCGACAGGTTGTTCAGCGAGAAGCCGAGCAGGTACATGGCGCCGAAGCTGCCAACCAGCGCTACCGCCACGGCGGCGCCGGGGATCATCGCGGCGCGCGCGCTGCCGAGGAAAATCCACACCACCAGCACCACCAGCACCATGGCCGCCACCAGCGCGGTCTGGCCCTCGCGCAGCGTGGTGCGGATGCCCGGCGAACGGTCCATTACCACGGTGAGTTCCGCGTCGGCCGGCAGCAGCGCGCGCAGCGCCGGGAGCTGCGCGTCGATGCGGTCCAGCGTCTCGACCATGTTGACGCCGGGCTGGCGGCTGACCTGCAGGATCACCGCGTGGCGGTCGTTGTGGAAACCGGTGGTGTAGCGGTTCTCCACCGAGTCGGTGACCGTGGCCACGTCGGCCAGCCGCACCGCCGCGCCGTCGCGGTAGGCGACGATCAGCGGCTCGTAGTCGCGCGCGAAGCGCAGCGGCTCGGACAGCCGCACGTCCCAGCGCCGGGCGCCCTGCTCCAGCGAACCCAGCGGCCGGAGCGCATTGGCGTCGGAGATGGCGGTGCGCACCTCGTCCAGCGAGATGCCGTGGTGCGCCAGCGCGCCGGGATTGAGCTGCACGCGCACCGCAGGCAGCGAGCTGCCGTCCACGGTCACCTGCCCCACGCCCTGCACCTGCGCGATCTTCTGCGCGATCACCGTGGAGGCGAGGTCGTACAGGCGGCTGGGCGAGAGGTTCGGCGAGGACAGCGCCAGCGCCATGATGGGCGACTGCGAGGGATTGATCTTGCGGAAGCTGGGATTGCCCGGCATGCCCGAGGGCAGCTGGTTGCGCGCCGCGTTGATCGCCGCCTGCACGTCGCGCGCCGCGTCGTTGATGTCGCGCCCCAGCTCGAACTCGAGCCTGATGTTGGTGGAACCCTGCCGGCTCTCGGAACTGATCGAGTTCAGGCCGGCGATGGCGCCCAGTGCCCGCTCCAGCGGCGTGGCCACCGTGGCGGCCATGCTCTCCGGGCTCGCGCCCGGCAGGCTGGCGCTGACCACGATGGCCGGGAAGTCCACCTGCGGCAACGGTGCCACCGGCAGCAGCCGCAGCGACAGCAGGCCGCACAGCAGGATGGCCACCGCCACCAGCACGCTCGCGACCGGCCGGTGGATGAACGGTCGCGCGAGGTTCACGCCGCGCCTCCGGATCCAGGCGCGGGCGACGCAGCCACCGGCACGGCCGCACGACGCGAGCCCAGGCGGTCGAAGAACAGGTACACCACCGGCGTGGTGAAGATGGTCAGCACCTGGCTGACCAGCAGGCCACCGACCATCACGATGCCCAGCGGCGCACGCAGCTCGGCGCCCGAGCCGCTGGCCAGCATCAGCGGCAGCGCGCCCACCAGCGCCGCCAGCGTGGTCATCAGGATGGGACGGAAGCGCAGCTGCGCGGCGCGGCGGATGGCCTCGCGCGGCGTGGCGCCGGCGCGCTGCGCCTCCAGCGCGAAGTCCACCATCATGATGCCGTTCTTCTTCACCAGGCCGATCAGCAGCACGATGCCGATCACGGCGATCAGGTCCAGCGGCTCGCGCGTCACCAGCAGCGCCAGCAGCGC
>QGUX01000128.1 GCA_003242275.1 Pseudomonadota bacterium
TCCTGCAGCAAGGACCTGAGCTCCAGTGCCCAGACCTTCTATGTACCGAAGAAGGTGAATCCGACGGCGACAGAGCTGGCTGATCCGCGCCAGTACTACCGCTACCAGATACTGAAGGATGGTACCACCATGCGGCTGATCCGGGCGCGCTGGTGGTACGACGGGGCCGGTTTGCCGCCCGCTTCAAGCAAATACAATTCTTCATGGAAATGTCCGAAGCCGTCCAAGTCCAAGGATCCGCACTGGGCCGACTGCGAGGACATTAGCAATGACGGCGACCCTGACCGGGGTGTCCGCAAGCTCGCGGAAGAGATGCAGAACTACGCCAACTGGTACCAGTACCACCGCACGCGCATGAAGGCCGCCAAGGCCGGTGGCGCGGAGGCATTCGCGTCCCTGGACGAGAACTTCCGCGTGGGCATCATGGGCCTCTATCCCAGTGGCTCCCGCCAGCAGGTCATCAATGGTTCCGCCAACGCCAGCGCCCCCGATCCGAGCAAAGATGATCCTGGCAACCTGAAGAACATCATCCCGGTGGACAGCAACGGCGGTCTCTTCGTCGGCAAGAACCGGGTGGACTGGTTCAAGTTCCTGCACGACATGGACGGGGAATACGTGACCCCGCTGCGCAAGGCGCTCGATGCGGCGGGCAAGTACTTCTCGACCTCGCGCGCGTACCGGAGCACGGACAGCAACGGCACGGTCACGTATCTCGCCTGCCGGCAGAACTTCGCCATCCTGACGACGGACGGTTACTGGAACAACTACAACGGTGAGGATCCGGACAGCGCGTACAAGCACATCAGCGGCGACGAGGAGAAGGGCGAGGTCATCACCGGTCCCAACAACCAGAAGTACCAGTACCTGCCGACGCCGCCGTACTGGTACAACGACAACTATGGCGACACCAGTTCGCTGGCGGACATCGCCATGCATTACTGGAAGACCGACCTGCTGACCAGGGATGTCACCGGCTATTCCGGTTCCGCGGAGAACCGGGTGCCGTTCTCGGTGGCCAATCCCGCGTTCTGGCAGCACATGGTCACGTTCGGCGTGGGCTTCGGCGTGATGGGCAAGCTGACCGACGCCGAAGTGGCCAAGGCCATGGCGGGTACCGGCTACTGGCCCAAGCCCAAGCATACGACGAGAACCGATGATCAGCCCGGGGAGAACATCGACGACCTGCGCCACGCGGCGGTGAACGGCCATGGCTCGTATGTCAACGCCAATAATCCCGAGGAATTCACGCAGGGCATCGCCGACGCACTGAACCGCATTGGTGAACGCCGCGGTTCGGCCTCCAACGTGCTGGCGAACTCCACGTCCATCAGCACGGAGAGCTTCGTCTACCAGGCCACCTACACGGCCGGGGCATGGCGGGGCGAACTGCTGGCCTACCCGATCTCCGCGGCCGGCCTGGGCCAGCCGGAGTGGCGCGCGGGCGAGAAGATCCCCGCCTGGAACTCCCGCAAGATCTTCACCTTCGGCGGCTCGGGCGGTTCCACCTTCCCGAGCACGCAGCAGCTGACGGAACTGGGAGCGCCGGCGACTTCGCTGGGCCTGCCCAGCGCAACCGCACTGGCGAACTACCTGAAGGGTGACGGCAGCAACGAGAAGCGCAACAACGGGGTGCTGCGCGACCGCACCATGCGCAACAGCAGCGACCAGGTGGTCCCGGCGCTGCTGGGCGATATCGTGGACTCCTCGCCGTACTACGTTGCGGATACCCAGACGCTCTACGTTGGTGCCAACGACGGCATGCTGCATGCCATCGATGCCAGCACGACCGCGTCGGCCGGTACGGAGGTGTTCACCTACATCCCCCGCGGCGTGAAGATGAACGAACTTGCCGACCTGGCGGATCCGCTCTACGGCACCAACGAGGTGACCAAGCCGCACCGGTACTTCGTGGACGGGCCCATCGTCGTGTCGGCCCGCTCGCGCACGCCGAACAGGAACTACCTGGTGGGCGCCATGGGCAGGGGTGGCCGGGGTGTGTTCGGCCTGGATGTCACGGACCCGAAGAACTTCGGTGCCGATGACGTGCTGTGGGACCTCACCGGCAGCGCCGCGCCCACGAACATGGGCAACGTGATCGCGGAACCGCTGATTTCGAAGCTGAACAATGGCAAGACGGCGGCCGTGGTGGCCAATGGCCCGAACAGCGATTCAGGCACGGCGAGCCTGTTCCTGCTCGACCTGGACACCGGCGCGACGATCAAGGAGCTGGACACGGGCGAGACCGGCGACAACGGCCTTTCCCCGCCCCGCGCGGTGGACATCAATGCCGACGGCATCGTCGACTACTTCTTCGCCGGCGACCTCAAGGGCAACCTGTGGCGCTTCAACGTCAGCACCGCGGACGACGCCCAGTGGAAGGTGGACCTGGTGTTCACCGCCACGGGGCCGGACGACGAACCGCAGTCCATCACCGGTGGCCTCGCCGTGGCGCGCGACCCGTCCACCAGCAAGATCTGGGTGTTCTTCGGCACGGGGCGCTACATGACCGTGGAGGACCAGAAGGACCGGGAGACGCAGAGCTTCTACGGCGTCATCGTGGGCCAGAGCGCCGCGGAAGGGGAAAAGCTGACCCGCGCCGACCTGCGCGAGCGGACCATCCACCTGGTGGACGCGTCCACGGGGCGTCGCAGCTTCGAGGTGCACCAGAACGCCGTCGGTGCCGGCTACGAAGGCTGGTTCATCGACCTGGAGAAGCCCGCGGACACGGGCGAGCGCGTGATCTCCGCGCCGCTCATCTATGACACCGTGCTGATCTTCTCCAGCGTGGTGCCGCCGCGCCAGGAGGCCGTGAACAGCTGCGAGGCCGGCGGTTCGGGTTACGTCAATGCGCTCAGCGCCTTCAGTGGCACCAGCCTGCAGGATTCGTTCTTCGAGATTCCCGAGGACACCATCGACGACGTCCCGGTGGGCTCCCTGCCCATCGGTTCGGGCATGCCCACGGCGCCCATCATCGTCGGCGACAAGCTGGTGGTCGGTGACTCCAGTGGTGGGGCGCCGACGGCATTCGACGTCAGAGGGGCCAGTGGCAACCAGCCGCGCCGCGTGTCGTGGCGCGAGATCTTCAACTTCTGATGGCGCATGCCCGGGAGAGGTGAGATGAACAAGCACCGAGGGTTCTCGCTGGTCGAGCTGATGATCGCCCTGGCGATCATCGGCATCCTGGCGGCCATCGCGTATCCCAGCTACCGCAACCACGTGGTCAAGTCCCAGCGCACGGCGGCGAAGGCATGCCTCGAGCAGTACGCGCAGCTGATGGAGCGTTACTACACGACCCGCCTGACGTACCTCAACGCCGACAAGGACCTGGACGTGCCGGGCTGCGCGATCGAGGGCAACATGCCGCTGAACTACACGTTCTCGCTGGATACCTCGACGCTGAAAGCGACCGAGTACCTCGTGCGCGCCGAGCCGACGACGTCCTTCGCCGCGCGCGACCGGGACTGCGGCACGCTCACGCTCGACGAGACGGGCGCCCGCGGCGTGGTCGGCAAGGGCGACGTGGCGACCTGCTGGTGATCCGTGGTGGCCGCGGGCGGGGCGCTCACTCGGGTGCCTCCACCCGCGGCCGTCCGGTCTGGCTCACCACCACGCGTCGCACGCTCCCCGGCATTCCCGGG
The DNA here is from genome assembly GCA_003242275.1 of Pseudomonadota bacterium. The sequence goes on from QGUX01000128.1 coordinate 3,639, forward strand.
TGCCGGAACTCGATGGTCAGGGTCGCCGCTGCCCCGGGCCGCGGCTGGAACGCGGCATATCCCCGGGTCCCGGAAGCGACCACGCCCGCCGGCAGCACCCAGCGCCGGAGCACCGCCTCGTCCTCCTCGCGCCTGGCCTCCGATCCCCCCGGATTGTTGGCGAACAGCAGCCATTCCGTCCCGCCGTAGCCGCAGCGCGTGCCGTCGATGCTGGGGCAGACGGTGACGCTCTGGCCGCGCGCCAGTGCCAGGCGGCGCGCAAGGTGCAGCGCGGCCACGGTCTGGCTGGTCGCCGAATGAAGCGCCGCGCTGGCGCGCTGGCGGCCGAAGCCGGGCGCGGCGAGGGCCAGCAGCACGGCCACCAGGGCCAGCGCGAGCATCAGTTCGACCAGCGAGAAACCCCTGGGCTGGCGCGTCATGCCTCCCAGCCTGCGCCCTCCGGGGCCCCTCCGGCGGCGGCTTTCCGGTGCGCATGCCCGGATTTGCGGGCCGTGCCGGCGGACTGGCCTCCGCCGTGCCCATCCCCTAAAATGCGCGGCCCCGGGCGCCGGAATAGCTCAGCTGGTAGAGCAATCGCTTCGTAAGCGATGGGTCGTAGGTTCGAATCCTATTTCCGGCACCATCCCTTTTCCTCGTTCCCTATCTCCCTGATCCTCGGCCGGAATTCCCGCTTCGGGCCCCATGGCCCATAACCGATGCTGGATGGGCCTGATAGCCCATAGCGGTAGTGCCTGTTGACCAGCGCGGTTGCTAGGGTCCGCCCCCATCGGAATCGGCACGCGATTCCGCGCACGGACAGCAACGTCTTCAGGGGGTAAGCCGATGATGATTCCTATGCGGGCAGGCGCGTCGCGCCTGCGTTCGGGTGCTTTGGTGCGTCGAACGCCGGTCGCGGCGGCAGTCGCACTGGCGCTCTGCGCCACCCAGGTGCCAGCGGCGGAAACGGATCAGCCGGTGGAACTGGAAGAGGTGACCGTGACCGGTACCCGCATCCGCGCGGTGACCGGCATGGATACGCCCACGCCGGTGACGGCGGTGGCCGTGGACGAGATTGCCGCGATGTCGCCGGTGTCGGTCACCGAGGCGCTGGTGCAATTGCCGCAATTCGCGGCCAGCGCGACGGCGGAGAACTTCGGCGACCCGGCCAACAACTTCTTCACCTCGCCCGGTGGCGGCAGCCTGAACCTGCGCGGCATCGGCAGCAACCGCACGCTGACACTGCTGGACGGCCGCCGCATGCCACCGGCGAGCATCTTCGGCGGACCGGACATCAACACCTTTCCCGACCAGCTGCTGCGCAGGATCGAGACCGTGACTGGCGGCGCCAGCGCCGCCTATGGCACGGACGCGGTCTCCGGCGTGGTGAACTACATCCTCGACACCGAATTCGAGGGCATCCGCGCCAGCGCGCAGTTCGGCCGCAGCGACCGCGGTGACGGCGCCAACCAGCGCTATTCGTTCTCGCTGGGTCATTCGCTCACCGACCGGCTGCACCTGCTGTTCTCCGCCGGCTACCTGAAGCAGGAGACCATCGACGAGCCGGGCAGCCGCGACTGGTACCAGAGCTGCGGCCTGCTCCGCAATACGGCCGCCGGCGCCGGCAGCTCGCGCGACAACCCGGTCTACCGTCCGGACTGCAACCTGCGTGACGTCCGCTCCTCGGTGGACGGCGTGATGTCGGTCGCGGGCCTGGGCCGCATCACCTTCGACCACGACGGCAACCCGGTGCCGTTCTCCCCCGGCGTGCGGCAGGGAGGCACCTGGCAGGTGGGCGGCAGCGGCGAGGACCTGGGCGAGGTGATCAACGTGCTGCTGCCGGGACAGAACCGCAAGAACGCCTTCGCCTACCTGGACTATGACGTCTCGGACAACCTGAACGTCTACGTGCAGGGCATGTACAGCAAGCAGCTGCTCTCGCGCGCCTACCTGGTGGGCAACTACGGTGGCGTGCCGCTGCCGTTCCATGCCTTCACCATCTACGCCGACAACGCCTTCCTGCCCGACAGCCTGCGCCAGTACATGGAGGACAATGACATTCCGTCGGTGACCTTCGGGCGGCAGCTCAGCCCCTACGACGGCGCGCTGGGCGCCTACCGCAACCACTCCAGGACCAGCGCCGGCACACTGGGCTTCAAGAGCACGGTCGGCCGGGGCTGGTCGCTGGACGGCTACGTGCAGTTCGGCAAGACCGAACTGGATGCGGAGCAGGCGGGCGGTTCGCGCCAGGACCGCATCTTCCTCGCCGTGGACGCGGTGCGCGACGAGAACGGCGTGATCCGCTGCCGCATCGACGTGGTCAGCCCCGGCCTGGTGGACAACTGCCAGCCGCTGAACCTGTTCGGCCGCGGCAATGCCTCGTCGGCCGCCATCGACTGGGTCACCGGCTTCGATCCCAATGTTCCCGTCACCGTCAATCCCTACGTGGCCAGCGAGGGCAGGGTGGTGGACTGGACCTACTCCTACGTGGGTGACGAGTCCAAGCATCGCCTGGTGACGCTGAAGCAGACCGTGGCGGAGCTGACCGCCAGCGGCGAGCTGGCGCAGGGCTGGGCGGGCGCCATCGTGGGCGCCGTGGGCGCGCACTACCGCAAGGAGACGCTGGACCAGCGCGTGCAGGCCTCGCAGGGCAACCCGGCCGCCGATCCGGCGTGGTACCCGGTGTTCTGCAATGACCCGGGCTTCGGCCCGCAGTGCCCGGCCGGGGCGCTGGCGGCGCAGGTCGATTCGGGCTTCCGCCCGCCGGGAACCATCGGCGTGCGCGGCGTTCCGGCCGGCGTGGCCAACAACCTGGTGGAGATCCAGTTCTCCAACGTGCCGTTCATCCAGGGCGAGTACGACGTGAAGGAGCTGTTCGCCGAGACGGTGGTGCCGCTGGTATCCGGCGCGTCGTGGATGCAGGCGCTGAACCTGCAGGCCGCGGTGCGCTGGGCCGACTACGAGGGCTCGGGCACGATCTGGTCGTGGAAGGGCGGCCTGGACGGCCAGCTGACCAGCGAGCTGCGCCTGCGCGGCACCTACTCACGCGACACCCGTGCCGGCAACATGGCCGAGCGCTTCGACCGCACCGGCGGCGCCGCCAATGCCACCGACCGCAAGGTGCCCGGGGCGGGCGAGCCGCCGATCCCGGATCCGGCCAACTACGGCTTCACCATCGTCAGCGGCGGCAATCCCAACATCAAGCCGGAGACGGGCGACACCTTTACCGTGGGCCTGGTCTACCGGCCCAACTGGATGCCGGGCTTCAGCATGTCGGTGGACTGGCTGAAGGTGGACCTGAAGGATGCAATCGAGGCGCTGGCCGTGCAGGACATCATCGACCTGTGCTACCAGCAGAATGACCAGGACCAGTGCTCGCGCATCACCCGTGAGGTGGGCACGGACGGCATCGACCGCATCATCTTCATCAACAGCGCGCGCCAGAACCTGGGCAAGGCCACCTACGAGGGCATCGACTTCGAGCTGGCCTGGGGCCGGCGGGTGAACCTGCTGGGCGGGGACGAGCGGCTCACGGCGCGCCTGTTCGGCACGTACCTGATCGAGTCGTCCACGACCAACTACGCAGGCGTGAAGACCGAAAGGACCGGTGAGCTGGTTTCGCAGAACCCGCGCCGGCGCGCCAACCTGAACGTGGGCTACACGCGCGGCGGCTTCGGCCTGACGCTGATCGGCCGTTACCATGGCGGCGGCCGCAACTCCATGGCCCTGAACCGGGAGGACGCCGACGGCAACGTCGCCACCTGGGACGTGGCCGACAACCACACCGGCTCCTCGGTGTACTGGGATACGCGCCTGTCCTACCGCTTCAACATGGGCGGGGGCGAGGCGGAGATCTTCGGCAACGTGCAGAATCTCTTCGACCGCGATCCACCGTGGATCAGCATCCTGGAGGGCGTGGGCCAGACTGCGGGCGGTTTCGACGTGATCGGTCGCCGCTACGTGGCCGGCATCAACGTGAGGTTCTGAAGCATCCGCGCGGCGTCCCTGGCCTGACCCCCTGGCCAGGGTTACCCGGTCCGGACGACGGTCCGGACCGGGTTTCTTTCAGGCAGCGAAGTCCTCCAGGAACGGAGGACGTCTCCGCAGAGCAAAGTGTGCAAGCCGAAGGCGAGCGAGGATCTACTTGGCCTTCAGGGTCTTGAGGTAGGCGATGACGTCGGCGCGCTCCTTCGCGTCCGGCACGGGCATCACCATCATGGTGCCGGGCACCTTGGTCATGGGGTTGGCCAGGAATTCATCCAGCGTCTGCTCGTCCCAGGTCACGCCGTGCTTCTTCAGCGCCTCGGTGTACAGGGGGAAGTCCTTCACGCTGGCCGCCTTGCGGCCCACGACGCCGGCCAGCGTCGGTCCGGTCACCGGGCCACCCGGCTCGGTGGTGGTGGAGTGACAGGTACCGCAGGCGTACTTGTCGAACACGGCCTTGCCGGCGGCGGCATCGGCGGCGAACGCACTCGGGGCGGCCAGCACGGCAGCCAGGGCCAGCAGGCGGGCGGAACGGGTCACGGACATCTACGTCTTTCTCCAGCAAGGGGGCCGTAAGGGCCGGTTTTGACTGGGAATCATTCTAGCAAAGCGCGCCCTGAACCCTTCCTGAAGAAGTCTGCACGAAGGCATCGGGAAAAACGCCCGGGAAGCCCCGCGCGGGCAACGCACGGGGCGGGTTTCGCCAGGCGCAGCGGGTCGCTCAGATCGGGTAGTGGCGCGGCTGCGTGGCGATGCTGATCCAGCGCAGGTCGGTGAACTCGGCGATGCCGGCCTTGCCGCCGAAGCGGCCCAGGCCCGAGGCCTTGGTGCCGCCAAAGGGCATCTGCGCCTCGTCCTGCACCGTGGGGCTGTTGATGTGACAGATTCCCGAGTCGATGCGCTGCGCCACCGAGAGGGCGGTGCCGATGTCGCGGCTGAACACTGCCGCCGACAGGCCGTACTCGCAGTCGTTGGCCAGTTCCACGGCATGGTCCACGTCGCGGGCGCGCAGGATGCCGACGATGGGGCCGAAGGACTCCTCGCCGTAGATGCGCATGCCCTTCTGCACGCCGTCGACCACGGTAGGCTCGAAGAAGGCGCCGCCCGAACCCTTGCCGCCGGCCAGCACGCGCGCGCCCTTGGCGGTGGCGTCGGCGATCAGCGCCTTCACGTGGTCAACCGTGCGGGTGTCGACGCAGGCGCCGATGGGGAAGTTGCCGCTGGACGGATCGCCCACCTTCAGGCTCTTCGCCTTCTCGACGAAGCGGCGGATGAACTCCTCGGCGATCTTCTCCACCACGATGATGCGCTCGGTGGACATGCAGATCTGGCCCTGGTGCATGAAGGCGCCGAAGGCGGCCGCGGCCACGGCCTCGTCGAGGTCGGCATCCTCGAGGATCACCAGCGGCGCCTTGCCGCCCAGCTCCAGCAGGCAGGGCTTGAGGTGCTTGCCGGACAGCTCGCCGATGATGCGGCCGACGCGGCTGGAGCCGGTGAAGTTCACGCGCCGGACCGCCGGGTGCGCGATCAGCGCCTCGACCACGGCCGGGGCGTCGGAGGCCGCGTGGGTGATGAAGTTGACCGCGCCGGCCGGCAGGCCGGCCTCGAGGAAGGCATCGATGATCAGGCGGTGCACGGCGGGGCAGAGCTCGGAGGCCTTCAGCACCGTGGTATTGCCGCAGGCCAGCGGCATGGCGATGGCGCGCACGCCGAGGATCACCGGCGCGTTCCACGGCGCCATGCCCACGCACACGCCGACGGGCTGGCGCAGCGCCAGCGCCGCCGGCACGGGGGTGGCCCGGTGCCCGGGCTGGCCGGGGGCCTGGGGGGGCCTGGGCCGGGCCCCCCTCGCGACCGGGGGGCGAACGGGGGGTGG
>QGUX01000344.1 GCA_003242275.1 Pseudomonadota bacterium
TCGACACCATGGGCGCCTATCCTGGCGTTTCCAGCGAGGAGCGCGGCCAGAGCGAGGCCATCGCGCGCAACCTGTTCGAGATGTCCACGCTCGAGGTGCCCATCATCAGCGTGGTGATCGGCGAGGGAGGGTCCGGCGGCGCGCTGGCCATCGGCGTGTGCGACCGGCTGGTGATGCTGCAGTACGCGGTGTACTCGGTGATCTCGCCGGAGGGCTGCGCCTCCATCCTGTGGAAGAGCGCGGACAAGAAGGAAGCGGCCGCCGAGGCCATGGGCCTGACCGCGGCACGCCTGAAGGAGCTGAACCTCGTCGACGAGGTGCTGCCCGAACCGCTGGGCGGCGCGCACCGCGACCCCGCCGCGATGGCGCTGACGGTCAAGGACGCCATCCTGCGCCACCTCGACGAGCTCTCGCGCCTGTCCCCCGCCGATCTGGTCGCGCAGCGCGCCGAGCGCCTGGCGTCCTTCGGCGTGTACTCGGAGAGCCGCGCCTGAAGCGCCCACCCGCGCCGCGGCGGCCACCAGCGTCGCCGGTGCCCGGCGCGGAGGCCCTCCTGCGGCGCATCCGCGGGCTGGCGGGCCGCCAGGGACCGCTGACCTGTGCAGTGGCCTGGTCCGGCGGGCTCGATTCAACGCTGCTGCTGCACCTGCTGTGCCGCGTGCGCCGCCAGTTCCCGGCGCAGCTGAAGCTGCGCGCCATCCACGTCGACCATGGGCTGCAGCCGGCCGCCACCAGTTTCCGCCGTTTCTGCGAGCGTACGGCGCGCCGCTGGCGCGTGCCGCTCACCGTGCTCGCCCCGCGCGTGGAGGTTCCCCGCGGGGGGTCGGTGGAGGAAGCCGCCCGCCGGGCGCGGCGCGCGGCGCTGGCCGGCGCGCTGGTGCCCGGAGAGCTGCTGCTGACGGCGCAGCACGCCGACGACCAGCTGGAGACCACGCTGCTGGCGCTGGTCCGTGGCGCGGGCCCGCGCGGCCTCGCCGGCATGCCGGCGCGCATGCCGCTGGGCCCGGGCTGGCTGCTGCGGCCGCTGCTGGACGTGGAGCGGACCGCCATCGCCGCGGCGGCGCGCGAGGCCGAGCTGGAGTGGGTGGAGGATCCCACCAATGCGGACACCCGCTATGACCGCAACTACCTGCGCACGCGCGTGCTGCCGGTGCTGCGCGGCCGCTGGCCTTCCGTCGCCGCCACAGTGGCACGCAGCGCGCGCCACTGCGCCAGCGCCGTCGAGCTGCTGGAGGCCGCCAGTGCGCGCGACCTCGCGGCGGCCGCCGACGGGCCGGACCTCGCCATCGCGGTGCTGCGTCGCTTCCCTGCCGCGCGCCGCGCCGAGGTGCTGCGTGCGTGGATCCGCCGTTCCGGCGCGCGCGCGCCGAACGAGCGCCATCTCGACGAGATCGCGGCGATGATGTCCGCCCGCCCGGATGCCCATCCGCTGCTGGTCCTGCCGGACTGCAAGGTGCGTCGCGTCGGCGGCCGCCTGGTGCTCGAACGCTGATGGCAAGCTGGCGGCAGGTGCGCCGATTTGCTAACCTGTCGGCCCGTCGTGACCGGAACTGCAATCGCGCGGTTCCGGCATTCCATATTCCGGCGGTGCACTTCCCATGACCCGTTTCGTTTTCGTCACCGGTGGCGTTGTTTCTTCTTTGGGGAAGGGCATCGCGGCCGCGTCGCTCGGCGCCATCCTCGAGTCGCGGGGCCTGAAGGTCTCGATGGTCAAGCTCGATCCCTACATCAACGTGGATCCGGGCACCATGAGCCCGTTCCAGCACGGCGAGGTGTTCGTCACCAGCGACGGCACCGAGACCGACCTCGACCTCGGCCACTACGAGCGCTTCGTGCGCACCACCACGGGCAGGCACAGCAACGTCACCACCGGCCGCATCTACCAGCGCGTGATCGAGCGCGAGCGCCGCGGCGACTACCTCGGTGCCACGGTGCAGGTGATCCCGCACATCACCGACGAGATCAAGCGCAGCATCAAGCTCGGCGCCGGTGATGCCGACGTGTGCATGGTGGAGATCGGCGGCACGGTGGGCGACATCGAGTCGCTGCCCTTCCTGGAGGCCATCCGCCAGATGGGCGTGGAGCAGGGGCGCGACCACTGCCTCTACATGCACCTGACGCTGGTGCCGGTGGTGGGCGGCTCGGAGATCAAGACCAAGCCCACGCAGCACTCGGTCAAGGAACTGCGCGGCATCGGCATCCAGCCCGACATCCTGATGTGCCGCTGCAAGGAGCCGCTGCCCAACGAGCAGCGGCGCAAGATCGCGCTGTTCACCAACGTCGAGGAACGCGCGGTGTTCAGCTCGGTGGACGCCGACGACATCTACAAGATCCCGCGCCTGCTGCACGAGCAGGGGCTGGACGAGTTCGTGGTGCAGCGTCTGGGCCTGACGGGGCGCCGGGGGGACTTTTGGCCTTGGAACAAGGGGGT
>QGUX01000345.1 GCA_003242275.1 Pseudomonadota bacterium
TATAAGAGCCACGTACACAGCCGCGCCAGGCGGCGCTGGTTCACCTGCCGGTCGCGCTCGCGCACCTGCAGCACTTCCGGCGGTGCCGCCAGCGGCGGCGGCAACGCCGCGAACGCGTCCATCAGGCTGGACAGTTCCAGCTGCGCGTCCTCGTCGAGCACGGGGCTCCTGCCGGGAATGCCCTCGCCGGCGCGCAGGATCATCGGGTAGCTGCGCGGCTCCAGCGGCAGCCAGTGCTCGAAGTAATTGACGTGGAAGGTGCCGGCCTCGGGCCGGAACACGATGCGCACCTCGCCGCGCTCGACCACCTCGCCCAGCGGCGCGCCCAGGATGGGTACCAGCAGGCGGTTGTGCATGGTCTGGCGCACCGGCGACCAGTCGATGTCGAAGAACTTCGCGCAGCCCGACGCGGGCCCGTTCTCCAGCACGTCCATCCACCAGGCGTTCTCCACGCCGAGCACCGCCATGTGGTTGGGCACGATGTCCAGCACCACGCCCATGCCCAGCTCGCGGCAGGCGGCCACCAGCCGTGCGAAGCCCTCCCTGCCGCCCAGTTCGGGGTCGATGCGGCCGTGGTCGATCACGTCGTAGCCGTGCATGCTGCCCGGCCGGCTGTGGAAGATGGGCGAGAGATACAGGTGCGAGATGCCCAGCCGCTTCAGGTAAGGCAGCGCGCGCCGCAGGTCGTCGAACCCGAACTGCGCGTTGAGCTGGACGCGATAGGTCGCGCGCAGCATCAGGCCACCGCCGCCTGCTGGGCCCCGGCCGGCTCCAGCACGAACAGCGACAGCGAACGCGCATGCAACAGCCAGGGCTTGCCCGGGGACTGCGCATCCGCCGGGGCCTCGGGATCGAAGGTATCGACGAGCGGGCGCCACGTGCCGGAGACCTCCGGCAGCATGAATTCCACGTCACCGTCGTGGGCGTTCAGGAGCAGCAGCAGCGAGGCCGCCCCGGGATCCGGGACGGCGCGGCCGTCGAGCATCATCCCCAGGCAGCGATGGCCGTGGTCCTCCCAGTCGGGGGTGGCGAGCTCGCTGCCGTCCGAATTGAGCCAGGTGACATCCTTGATGCCCCGCCCCTCGTCACGGAAGGTGCCGAGGAAGCGGCGCTGGCGCAGTGCCGGATGCTGCTGGCGCAGCGCGATCAGCCGCGCGGTGAAGGCGCGCAGGGCCTCGCCCCCGGGCCCCACCGCCTCCCAGTCGATCCAGCTGATCTCGTTGTCCTGCGCATAGGCATTGTTGTTGCCACGCTGCGAGTGCCCGAACTCGTCGCCCGCCAGCAGCATCGGCGTGCCCTGCGCGAGCAGCAGCGTGGCCAGCAGGTTGCGCTTCTGCCGCTCGCGCAGCGCGCGGATCTGTGCGTCGTCGGTCGGCCCTTCCGCGCCATGGTTCCAGGACAGGTTCTCGTCCGTGCCGTCGCGGCCGTCCTCGCCGTTGGCGTCGTTGTGCTTGTCGTTGTAGGAGACCAGGTCCTGCAGCGTGAATCCGTCGTGCGCGCACACGAAGTTGACGCTGGCCCAGGGCCGCCGGTTGCGGCGGTTGAACAGCTCCGGCGTGGCGCACAGGCGCGAGGCCAGGTCACCGCGCTGCCCGAAGTCCCCGCGCCAGAACGATCGCACCGTATTGCGGAAGCGGTCGTTCCATTCCGCCCAGCCCGGCGGGAAGTTGCCCACCTGGTAGCCGCCCGGGCCCACGTCCCAGGGCTCGGCGATCAGCTTCACCTGCGAGAGCAGCGGATCCTGCCGGCAGACGTCGAGGAAGCCCGTGCGCTCGGTGTAACCGTCGGGCCGGCGCGCGAGGATGGTGGCGAGGTCGAAGCGGAAACCGTCCACGCCCATCTCCGTCACCCAGTAGCGCAGGCTGTCAGCCATGAGCTGGATCACGCGCGGATGCTCCGCGTCGAGCACGTTGCCCGTGCCCGTGTCGTTGATGTAGTAGCGCGGGTTCTTCTGCAGCCGGTAGTAGGAAGGGTTGTCGATGCCCTTGAACGACAGCGTGGGTCCGAGCTCATTGCCCTCCGCCGTGTGGTTGTACACCACGTCGAGGATCACCTCGATGCCGGCCTCATGGAACCGGCGAACCATCGCGCGGAACTCGCCGGCCTCACCCGTGGAAAGATAGCGTGGCATGGGTGCGAAAAAACCGATGGTGTTGTAACCCCAGTAATTGCGCAGACCTCGATCCACGAGGGTACCATCGTCGACGAACGCGTGCACCGGCAGCAGCTCCACCGCGGTGACGCCCAGGCGCTGCAGCGAGGCCACGACCTCGTCCGTGGCCAGTCCGGCGAAGGTGCCGCGCAGCGGCGCCGGCACCGCCGGGTGCAGGCGCGTGTAGCCGCGCACGTGCATCTCGTAGAGGATGGTGCGGTCCCACGGCGTGCCGGGCCGCGCGAAGGCCTGCTCCGCACCCGCCGGCGACTCCACCA
>QGUX01000129.1 GCA_003242275.1 Pseudomonadota bacterium
CCCGCCCGTTTCCCCTCGACCACCCGCCCGCCGGCGGGCCCGCCGATCAGCGCGCCGCTGACGATGCCGGCCATGGCCATGGCCAGCGCCACCGGCGCCGCGCCGCTGACGCCGGCCTCCTCGAAGAGGGGCGCGAAGGCCAGGCCCGTGGCCGGCCCGCCCGCCAGCGTGACGGACCCGGCGAGCAGGCCGAACAGCGGATTCAGCCCGAAGGCCAGCGCGAGGACCACGCCGAGCACGTTCTGCAGCACCACGAAGGCGGTGGCCAGCGCCAGGAAGATGAGCACCTGCGGCCCACCCACCCGCAGCATCGACACGCTGGCCGCGAAGCCGATGGTGGTGAAGAAGGCGATCATCAGCGGCGAGCGCAGCGTGGTGTCCACCTCGAACAGCGTCACCTCGAAATTGCGCGCGATGAGCACCGCCAGCGAGACCAGCAGGCCCCCGAGCACCGCCGCCGGCAGGTTCAGCCGGGCCAGCACCGGGAAGACCCGCCGCAGCAGGTAGCCCAGCATCAGCACCACGCCGGAGAACGCCAGCGTATTGACGAGGTTCAGCTTCAGCATCGGGCGCCTAGCGCATGGTCACCAGCTCTTCGGCCGCGGTGGGATGGATGGCTACCGTATCATCGAAGTCGCGCTTGGTGGCTCCCATGCGCACCGCCACCGCGAATCCCTGCAGCATTTCGTCCACGCCGCGGCCGGCCAGGTGCACGCCCACGATGCGCTGCTCCGGGCCGGCGGTCACCAGTTTCATGTGCGTGCGCGGCTTGTCCTCGGTCAGTGCGTGGTACATGGGCACGAACGAGGAGCGGTACACCTTCACGTTGGCGTCACCGAAGCGCGCGCGCGCCTCCGGTTCGGTCAGTCCCACGGTGCCCAGCGGTGGATGCGAGAACACCACGGTGGGGATGTTCTCGTAGGAGAGCTTCCTGCCCTCCATGCCGCCCCAGATGCGATCGGCGAGGCGCCGGCCGGCGGCGATGGCCACCGGCGTCAGCGGCGCGCGGCCGGTCAGGTCGCCCACGGCGAACACGCCCGGCACCGAGGTTTCCTGGTACTCGTCCACCTCGATGAAGCCCCCGGCCGTGCGCCGCACGGCCGGGTCGATGCAGTCGGTGACCGGATCGCGGCCAATGGCCCAGACCACCACGTCCTGGCCGACCAGCGTGTCGCCCTTGCCCAGTTCCAGGTCCAGCCGCCCGTCCCTGCCGCGCCTGAGCGCGGTGGGTTCGCAGCCGAAGTGCATGGCCACGTCCAGTTCCTTCAGGCCCTCGGTGGCCGCCTCGATCAGCAGTGGATCGAAGGTCCGGAGCACGGAGGCACTGCGCGCCACCAGGGTCACGGTGCTGCCCAGCGCGGCGAACACGCCGGCGAGCTCCAGGCCGATGTAGCCGCTGCCCACCACGGTGACGCGCCCGGGGCGATGATCGAGCGCGAAGAATCCATCCGAGTCCAGCCCCAGCTCCGCGCCGGGAATCGCCGGCCGCCGCGGGCGCCCGCCGGTGGCCAGCACCACCCGCTCGCCCACCAGCCGCCGGCCGTTCACCTCCACGCAGCGTCCCGGCAAGAGCCGGCCGAATCCCCTGACCAGTTCCACGCCGTTCCTGGCGAGGCCGCCTTCGTAGATGGTGTTCAGGCGCGCCACGTAGGCATCGCGGCGCTCCTTCAGGCCCTTCCAGTCATGGCCGTTGAGCGCCACGTCGAAGCCATAGCCGCGCGCGTCGTCGATGGCGCCGGCCAGCTCGGCCGCGTTCCACATCAGCTTCTTGGGCACGCAGCCCACGTTCACGCAGGTGCCACCCAGCCGCCCGGACTCCACCAGCGCCACCCTGGCGCCATATTCGGCGGCACGCCGCGCGGTGGCGATGCCGCCGCTGCCGCCGCCCAGCACCACCAGATCGAAGGATTCACTCATGGGCGCATAATAGGAGAAATGAACCCCAATCCGCTGCTGCAGGACGGGCCGCTGCCCGCCTTCGACGCCATCCGCCCCGAACACGTCGAGGAAGGCGTGCGCACCGTGCTCCAGGAGAACCGCGCGCGCATCCGCCAGATCGAGTCGCAGCCCGAGCCCACCTTCCGCACGCTGGTGGAACCGCTGGAGGAACTGCATCACCGCCTGGCGCGCACCTGGTCGCCGGTGGGGCACCTGAACGCGGTGATGAACAACGAGGCGCTGCGCGAGCGCTACAACGCCTGCCTGCCGCTGCTGTCCGAGTACAACACCGAGCTGGCGCAGAACGAGCGGCTGTTCAAGGCGTTCTCCACCGTGCGCGCCCGCGAGGCCGACCGGCTGGACGAGGAGCAGCTCGCGGTGGTGGACAACGCGCTGCTGGAGTTCCGCCTCGCCGGCGTGGCGCTCGACGGCGCAAGGAAGGAGCGCTTCAAGGCCGTGATGCTCGAGATGTCGCGGCTGGCCGCGAAGTTCGAGGAGAACGTGCTCGACGCCACCAACGCCTTCGCGCACGAGGTGAAGGACGCGGCCGGGCTGGAGGGCCTCAACGCCACCATCATCGCGCAGGCGAAGCAGCGCGCCGCGGCCGCCGGCAGGGACGGCTGGCTGCTCGGCCTCGACCAGCCCACCTACGTGGCCGTGATGACCGACGCGCGCTCGCGCAGCCTGCGCGAGACCTTCTACCGCGCCTGGTCCACGCGCGCCTCCGCCGCGGGTCCCACGCCGGCGAAGTTCGACAACACGCCGGTGATGGAAGAGCTGCTGCGCCTGCGCCACGAGGCCGCGCAGCTGCTGGGCTACCCGAACTACGCCGCCTATGCGCTGGCACGGCGCATGGCGCGCAGCGTCGAGGAGGTGATGGACTTCCTGCGCCGGCTGGCGCGCGCGGCCAGGCCCGCGGCCGAGCGCGACCTGGCCGAGCTGGTCGAGTTCGCCGGCCGGCCGCTCGAGGCCTGGGACATCACCTACTACTCCGAGCGCCTGCAGGAGCAGCGCTTCAACATCTCGCAGGAGGAGCTGCGCCCCTGGTTCCCGCTGCCGCGCGTGCTCGACGGCCTGTTCCGCGTGGTCAACCGCCTGTTCGAGGTCAGCTTCCGGCCGCGCGAGGACGTGCCGCTGTGGCACCCGGATGCGCGCTACTACGACATCCTCGGATCCGGCGGCAGCGTCATCGGCGGCGTCTACCTCGACCCCTATGCGCGCAGCAACAAGCGCAGCGGCGCCTGGATGGACGACTGCGTGGGCCGCAAGGAGCTGTCCACCGGCCGTGCGCTGCCGGTGGCGTACCTGGTCTGCAATGCCCTGCCCGGCGCGCCCGGCCAGCCTGCGCAGCTCACCCACGACGACGTGGTGACGCTGTTCCACGAGTTCGGCCACGGCCTGCACCACCTGCTCACGCGCGTGCGCTATCCCTCCATCGCCGGCATCAACGGCGTGGCCTGGGATGCGGTCGAGCTGCCCAGCCAGTTCATGGAGAACTACGCCTGGCAGCCCGAGGTGCTGCGCGAGATGACCGCCCACGTGGAGGACGGCTCACCGCTGCCCGAGGAGAAGATCGCGCAGCTGCTGAAGACCCGCAGCTTCCAGGCGGGCCTGGCCACGGTGCGCCAGCTCGAGTTCGCGCTGTTCGACTTCCGCCTGCACGCCGAGTACGACCCGGCCAGGGGCGCCCGCCTGTACGAGATCCTCGACGAGGTGCGCCGGGAGGTGGCGGTGGTCAAGGTGCCGGAGTGGAACCGCTACCCCAACAGCTTCGGCCACATCTTCGCCGGCGGCTATGCGGCCGGTTACTACAGCTACAAGTGGGCCGAGGTGCTGTCCGCCGATGCCTTCGCCGCCTTCGAGGAGGCGGGCATCTACGATCGCGCCACCGCGCGGCGCTTCGTGGATGCCATCCTGTCGCGCGGCGGCAGCCGCCACGCGCTCGATGCCTTCATCGCCTTCCGCGGGCGTCCGCCGGACATCGAGCCGCTGCTGCGCCTGCATGGCATTGCCGGCTGATCAGGGAAACCCTCAACCCGCCCCAAATTGACATATGGGCCGGGCATTTTGTGACGCAAACTGCGGAACGCGTCGCGTGCGGGAACGGGTTGGCTGCCTAGACTCCCGTCATGTACAGCGCCCGCCGCAGCGATTACGACGTCACCAATACGGTGCGGGTGTCCTCGGCTCCCGATGTCCGCGACGCGGTGAAGGACCTGTTCCTGGCCACCTGGCCGGGGATGTACTTCGGGCCCGTGGCCCGCGCCTTCCACGACTTCGAACTGGCCTTCACCGGCCGCATGCCCGGCTACTTCGGCGTCGACACGGTCTACCACGACCAGCAGCACACGCTGGACGTGACCCTGGCCATGGCGCGCCTCATCGTGGGCTACGAGCGCGCCCATGCCGGCACGCCGCAGGCGCTGGGCGCCGAGCGCGGCGCGGTGGGCATCTTCCTGGCGCTGTTCCATGACATCGGCTACCTGCGCGAGAAGGGCGAGGGGGCGCAGAACGGCGCCGAGTTCACCCGCAACCACGTCTCGCGCAGCGCCCGGTTCATGAACTACTACCTGCCGGAGATCGGCTTCGCCCACTGGGCGCCGATCACGGCCGAGCTGGTGCACTTCACCGGCTACGAGAAGAGCTTCGAGGAGATCGGCAAGGTGGTCACCGACCCGCGCGACATCGCGCTGGGCCACCTGCTGGGCACGGCCGACATGATCGCGCAGATGGCCGACCGCTGTTACCTGGAGAAATGCCGCGACCGGCTGTACCCGGAGTTCGTGCTGGGCGGCGTGGCGCTGTCGGTCTCCGACACCGGCGACACGGGCGTGCGCTATGCCTCGGGCCTGGACCTGCTGCGGCAGACGCCGCAGTTCATGCAGGACACCATCACCAAGCGCCTGGATGGCGCCTTCGGCAGCGCCTACCGGTACCTGGAGCCGCTGTTCGACGGCAGGAATCCGTACATGGAGGCCATCCAGCGCAGCCTCGACTACCTCAGGCAGGTGCTGCGCGCCGAGAGCTGGCGCATGCTGCGACGCACGCCCAAGGTCTACACGGCGCAGCCCGACCCGCTCAACACCGTGCGCGGGCTGATGTCCAGCTACCTCAGGCGGGCCTGGTCGCGCCAGCCGCGCTGACCACCGCCGGCGGCGGATCCACGTTCAGCACGTAGCGGCTGACCAGTTCGGCAAGGCGCCCCTCGATCACGGCGCGGCCCTCGATTTCCACGTCGGCCAGCGCCTGCCGCAGCACGGCCTCGGAATACTGCGCCAGCGCGGCGCCGGCCACCGGCGCATGGCTCAGGTGCCAGGGCTCGGGCCGCACCCCACCCCGCCAGGTGGTGTAGGGACGGTAGAAACCGAAGCGGGCGGCGTGGACCGACAGCCAGGCATCCAGACGCGCGAACACCCCGTCGGGAGCGAATTCCTGCGGCACCGCCTTCACCCGGTAGCCGGGAGGCAGCGCCGCCCGGTCCAGCACGTCGAGATCCGTGCCCCAGTGGTGGCGGCTGGCGCCGGGCAGCGCCGACCAGCACAGGATGGCCTCCACCCTGGCCGGCTCGTCCAGCGCGGCGGCATCCAGCAGTTCCCCGTCGGCCCCGCGCAGTTCCCGCTCGCCGCGCGCCTTGGCATTCCAGATCTCCAGCTGCCGCCCGAAGTCCCGGAACGAGGAGAACGGCACCAGGTCGATGCCCTCGTCGGCCGCGGCCCGGCGCATGGCCAGGAAGGGTTCGACCACGTCCCGGTGCAGTCTGCAGCGGGGGTCGTCGATCTCCACGATATGGGTGTGGGCACGACCCGTAAGTTCGTCTATCGAAAATCTGGGTTGCCCCATGAGCTGTCGCACTCCGGCGGCGCTGGAAGCCCTCCGGACCGCGAGGTTAACATCATGTGACTTTGCGCAGCCTGAAGACCAAATTCGCCCTGTTCGGCGCTGCTTTCGGGCTGCTGCTGATGACAGGAATGTTCGCGGTCGCCGCCCTGCTGCGCGAACCGGGCGTCGCCCGCTTGGTGGCGATTCCCGTTGCGCTGGCAACCATTGGCGGCGCCACATGGCTGGCTTTCCTGGTCGGCCGCCGCCTGACCAACGCGCTGCAACAGCTCAACGACACCACCCACCGCATGGCGGAGGGCGACTTCTCCCGGCCCGTGCCCGTGGTGCGCAACGACGAGCTGGGGGACCTGCAGCGCACCGTCGACCAGATGCGCAAGAGCCTGGCCGACACCACCATCACCAAGAACTACCTCGACAACGTGCTCAACAGCATGGTCGACGCGGTGTTCGTGGTGCGGCCGGACGGCAGCATCCGCTCCACCAATGTCGCCGCACAGCGCCTGACCGGCAGCAGTTCGGACGAGCTGCTCGACCGCCACATCGGCTCGCTGCTGGTGGCGCCCGAGCTCACCGAGGACGAGCGCGTGGCGCGCGCCGCCGAGACCGGCGAGGCCGTGCTGCGCAATGCCGCCGGGCAGACCCTGCCGGTGTCCTTCTCCGGCTCCGAGCTCGACAGCGGCGATGCGCACGTGCAGGGCCGCATCTACGTGGCGCGCGACATCACCGACCGCAAGCGCGCCGAGCGGCGCATCCGCTACCTCGCCCGCTACGACGCGCTGACCAAGATCCCCAACCGCATGCAGTTCCAGCACCTGCTGCAGCAGGCCATCGCGCGGGCGCTGCGCTCGCGCACCGGGCTGGCGCTGCTGTACCTGGACATGGACCATTTCAAGGAGGTCAACGACACCTTCGGCCACGGCGCGGGCGACCGCGTGCTGGAGGCGCTGACGGAACGGCTCACCAACACGCTGCCGGCCGACACCGTGCTCGGGCGCCTCGCGGGCGACGAGTTCGCGCTGTTCATCGACGGCATCTCCGAGTCCACCGCGCGCGAGGCGGTGCGCCACCTCTCGCGCGACATCCTGAACGTCGTGGCGCAGCCCTTCTACGTGGGCGGACAGGAAGTGTTCCTGTCGGCCAGCATTGGCGTGGCGCTGTGCCCGCGCGATGCCGACAACGTGGTCGACCTGATCCGCAACGCCGACGCGGCCATGTACTACTCCAAGCAGAACGGCGGCAACTCCTGCGCCTTCTACTCGCCGGAGATGAACGCCGCCTCGGTCGAGCGGCTGATGCTCAAGAGCAAGCTCAAGCGCGCCATCGAGCGCAACGAGTTCGTGGTCGCCTACATGCCCAAGGTGGACGTTGCCGACGGGCACATCGTCGGCGCCGAGGCGCTGCTGCGCTGGCGCCTGCCCGGCCACGGTGACATCCCGCCCTCGCAGTTCATCCCGCTGGCCGAGGAGAACAACCTGATCTCCGCCATCGGCGAGTGGGTGCTGAACCGCGTCTGCCTCGACTACCGCGAGCTGGCCGGCGCCGGCCGCGCGCCCGGCCGCATTGCGCTGAACCTGTCGCTGAAGCAGCTCCGGCAGGCCAGCTTCATCCTCGACTACCGCTCGGTGTTCGAACGCCATGGCGTCTCGCCGGCCAACCTCGAGCTGGAGATCACCGAGACCACGCTGATGGCCAATCCCAAGCGCACCATCGGCATGCTCAAGGAGCTGGCCGAGCTGGGCGTGCACCTGGCCATCGACGACTTCGGAACCGGCTACTCCTCGCTGTCGGCGCTGCAGCAGTTCCCCATCGGCACGCTGAAGATCGACCAGTCGTTCGTGCGCGACGCCAACGTCGACCGCAATGACGCCACCATCGTGCGCACCATCATCGAGATGGGCCGCAGCCTTGGCATGGAAGTGGTGGCCGAGGGCGTGGAAACCGAGGGCCAGCTCGAATTCCTGCGCAAGGCGGGTTGCAACTTCGCGCAGGGACGCCTGTTCGGCGAGCCCTGCTCCGCCGAGGAACTGGGCGCGATGCTGTCGCGCCAGGCCGGCACCGGCCGCTCGCCGTTCCCGTGCTTCACGGAGGAAGCGCGCGCGATCCGCGATGGCAGCGCCTGAGACTCCGCAACCACGGCCTGCTGTCCTGACCCGCTCCCGTCCACAACGCCCGTGGCGACGCGTGGCGTCGGCCGTGCTGGCCCTCGTCGTGGCCGTGGGCGCCTGGCACGTGGTGAAGCCGCTGCCTCCGGGCGTGCACGTGCGCGGCGAGTACGTCGGGATGCCGGATGCCTCGGTGCGCTTCCTCGCCGATGTCACCGCGCAGGACGGCGCGGGCGGCAGGATCCAGCGGCGCGCCATCCACGAGGCGACGCTGGAGCTGGTGCGCGGTGCGCGCGGGTTCCTCGTGCTCGACTACTTCCTGTTCAACGGCCAGGGCGGGCCGAAGGGACCGCTGCTGCTGCGCGATGGCCTTGCGCCGGTGTCGGACGAGCTGGTCGCGGCGTTGCGCGAGCTGAAACGGTCGCAGCCGGGGCTGCCGGTGCTGGTGGTCACCGATCCCATCAATGATTACTACCGCGGCACGCCGCCGCCCGCGCTCGGGGCGCTGCGCGAGGCCGGCATCGACGTGGTGGTGACCCGCCTGGCTGCATTGCGCGACCCGAACCCGGTGTACAGCGCACCGTGGCGCACGCTGGCGGGCTGGTGGTTGCCCACGCGCGGGGAGGGCCGGTTGCCCAATGTGCTCGACGGCGCGGGACCGCGCCTGAAGGCCGGCCCGCTGCTGCGCCTGCCCAACTTCAAGGCCAACCACCGCAAGCTGGCGATCACCGGCGATGGCGGCGGCTCACTGGTGGGCATCGTCGCCTCGGCCAATCCGCATGATGCCAGCAGCGCGCATTCCAACGTGGCACTGCGCATCGAGGGCGAGGCGCTGCGGCCATTGCTGGACAGCGAGCTGGCGGTGGCACGGTTCTCCGGCTGGCAGGGAGGCGAGCTGGAACGGATCGCGGCCGCACGTCCGGCCCCGGCGCCCGCCGGCGGCCCCGTGCAGGTCGCCGTGATCACCGAGGGCGCCATCCGCGACGCCCTGCTGGAACGCTTCGCCGCCGCGCGCGCCGGCGACGCCATCGACATCGCGCAGTTCTACCTGGCCGAGCGGCGCGTGACCGGCGCATTGCTCGCTGCCGCCGCCCGCGGCGTCCAGGTGCGCGTCCTGCTGGATCCGAACCGCGACGCCTTCGGCTTCGAGAAGTCCGGCATCCCCAACCGCCCGGTGGGCAGTGCGCTGCTGCGCCGGGGCGAAGGCCGCATCGCGCTGCGCTGGTACCGCACCAGCGGCGAGCAGTTCCATTCCAAGTACGCCGCGGTGCGCAGCGGCGATACACTCTGGTTCACGCTGGGATCGGCGAACTTCACCCGCCGCAACATCGGCGACTTCAACCTCGAGGCCAACGTCGAGGTGCTCGCGCCGATGGGCAGCATGGTCGCGCGCGAGTCCACCGGCTGGTTCGAGATGCTGTGGGGAAATGCCGGCGGCATCCCTTACACCGATCCTTTATAAAAATCGAACGTGGCGACCAACTACCCTTTTTTAATT